>DUKP01000128.1:2369-3610 GCA_013329295.1 Candidatus Poseidoniaceae archaeon | reverse complement strand
AAGAACAAATTCAGTCATAGAACTAGAGCATTACAAAACTTGTTCAACCAATTGCCATCAGCATGATAAATCAGAAGTAACTGGATGAGGTTGAGGGACATGGGTTTTCTACGTACACTCTGCGGACTTGTTGCCGTTAGTGCTGGTATATTCTATTTGACCTCAGCCTCTAACCTATCCGATAATGGAAAGTGGTCACTTATTGGAATTACTTTTGTAGCCACATTTGGTTGGGTATTACTTGGTGGAAGAGGTGTTAAAACAGTTAGCAAAGTGACAAATCAAGAGGAAATAACTGTTGCATCAGAAGATGTTGTTGATTCTGAAGACGAAATAATATCCGATTCTGATATTCCATCGCCTGTTACTTCTGATGATTTGGATGGAGTCTCTCTTAGAGAAAGAAAGTTGGCAAAAATCCAAGCTGCAAATCAAGCACAGGATGATTCAAATGTCCAAGATGAGGAAGCAGTCATTGAGGTTGAAGTGACTGTCGAAAACTTTCATACAGCCGATGAATATGTTGTTGAAGTCAGCCCAGAATCAGTTGAAGATGCAGATATAGAAATGACAGTATCCAATCGTCGAGTAAAACATCAAGAAATTCGAGAGCGAATTGAAAAACGAAGACGTAATCAATTAGCAGAAATTAGAGCCTCAACAGTTAGAATGTGGGAGCAATATAATGATGGCGAGGATATAGTTGCTTTGCTACAGACTCCAGATCATGGTTTGAACATTATAGATGAACCACAAAAACCAGCGGCAGGACACGTATATGGTGCAACATTCATCCGTATTGGTGAAGAGGATATTCTAAAACTTCGAACACCTCTCGATTCAGGCTTTGAAGAAGTAGAAAAGAAAACCAAAATTCCAGAATTGCCGGGTCTTGATGGAATGCCTTTACCACCTTTACCTGATGGAAATCTACCACTTCCACCATTGCCAAATGCGAGTGATGCATTAGCGGCAATGAAACTGCAAATGGATGAAGATTGATTTTTCTAAAGTAAATCTTACTTATCTTGCCATTTAGCTTTGTCTCTTTCCATAAATGCCCTTACGCCTTCTTCTTTGTCTTTGCTATCAAATAAGTTAGCAAACTCTTCTGCTTCAATAGCGATTCCTTCATCAAGAGTATTGTTCAATGCTGCTTTTATTGTACGCTTAGCAGTTGCTAGAGTGAATACAGATTTGCTGGCAATTTTTTGAGCCATGTCCATAGTAAATTGTTGTAA
>DUKP01000128.1:0-2026 GCA_013329295.1 Candidatus Poseidoniaceae archaeon | reverse complement strand
TCTTCTTCTGAACATACATGATTAACTAAACCAATTTTGTGTGCTTCTTGAGCGCTAATCATTTCTCCTGTCATTATCATTTCTAAGGTCTTGCCATAACCAATTAGTTTGGCCAAACGCTGAGTTGCACCATATCCAGGTATGAGCCCTAAGTTAATTTCTGGAGTGCCGAATTTTGATCGCTGTGAAGCGATTCTAATGTCACATGAACAAGCCACTTCACATCCTCCTCCAAGTGCAAAACCATCAACCATTGCAATTGTTGGTTTAGTTAGTGACCACAATGCTTCAACTGCATTATCACTAAATTTCACCTTTGTAGTCTGACTATCCATCCCAACGAATTCAGAGATGTCTGCTCCTGCAACGAAAGCATTTGGTTTGGGTCGCTTACCTTCTTCTGCAGGTAATGGTTTAGCACCAGTGATAATCACACATCTAATTTGATTATTGTTTTCCACCCAAGAACAAAAACTCTTCAAAGAATCCATAACTTCTGTGTTCAAAGCATTGAGTTTATTTGGTCGATTAATCGTTGCTAGTGCGATATATCCATTTACAGAATCATCAGATACTGGTATTTTTTCCACAGCCAAAACCGAGGTACTTGGGTCGTCCATGTCAGTGCTAAAGCAATCAACTTGATGATTTATCCTATTGTGGTTGAATCCAATAATACATAGAATAGAACAGTTACGAAGTATCATGGGTGACAATCCGCCACTGGTCAAAGCAGTAGATATGGCGAAGAAATACGGTGATTTTATCGCATTACATCCACTTAATGTTGAGGTTAATTCAGGAGAGTTTTTCGGTGTGTTTGGACCTAACGGCGCAGGTAAATCAACCTTCATAAAACTGTTAACCGGGCAATTGAAACCAAGTAAAGGGCAAATTGAGGTGTTGGGAATAAATGCAATTAATTCACCTCAAAAAGTTAAAGCTAACATTGGTATTGTTCCAGAATCAGAATCTCCTCCTTCTTATTTGACTCCAGTGGAGTTCCTGCAGTTTGTTGCTAAACTAAGAGATATTGAAAATAGTGAATTTGAGGTAGAATATTGGATAGACTGGTTTGGTCTTGAAGAAAAAAGACATACCATGTGTAAGGATTTGTCAAAAGGTCAACGGCAGAAAGTGATGTTGGCATCAGCATTTATCCACAAGCCAAAACTACTATTCCTCGATGAACCATTTGCTAACTTGGATCCGATTTATCAACGAAAATGTCGAGAGTGGCTAATCGAACATGTTAGAAATGGAGGGACGATTTTTCTTTGCTCCCATGTATTAGAAATGGCTGAGAGAATGTGCAATCGCATGGCTATAATCAATGATGGAAAGGTCCTTGCAGCCGGCACGGTTAGAGGTTTGAAAAATAATTCAGATGAAACACTAGAAGATGTATTCATCCGTTTGGTTGGCAAATCTATCGAAGATGTAGAGAGACAGTTAGAACAAGAGGCAAAAGAGGAGGAGTAATCTTGCCTGGAGCTCATATATCTTCCAGAGAATGGGATGAAATTGACAATTCTAATTCCATGACTAAGTTAGGAACTCATTCAGGAGGTCAAAAACTTCTAACGCCATTAAGGGGAATATCCTCGTTTAGAGCTACTTTTAATGTGATGTTCAAGGAAGAGTTTCGGAAAAATGTCGAATTTGCTAAGGCAAGACAAATGATACTTTTTCCACTATTACTTTCCTTAGTTACTATGGTCTCAACTGTTGGCTTACAATTTTTAGTTGGGGATTCAGCTGCTCAAACAAGCGATACAGATGTGAATAGTTTCACTTGGCAAGAACTGCGTTTTGCTCTTCACCTACCTCTTTTGGTGTTTAGTTTAGGAATGGGTACATTTGCCTTCATGGGCAGGGATGCTTTGGTTAGAAGAACAGCATCAAAAAATCATTTATTAGCATCACCAGCACTTCAGCCCTTGCCAAATTCAATGGCACATTTTGCATATTTTGTCAAGGATTTAGTATTCTATGTATTGCTGATTTTATCACCAATTATTTTGGG
>DUKP01000043.1:2788-3231 GCA_013329295.1 Candidatus Poseidoniaceae archaeon | reverse complement strand
CCAAAGACATCATTTAGGCACTTTAGTTTCCCATGGGACTTATCTAAAAGGTTCAATGAATCCAGCAATAAAATTGCTCTTGTTTTTGGCGGCGAGGGTACAGGATTGTCTACTGAAGATTTACAAAAATGTGATTTCCTAACTACTTTGCCGACATGGGAGGGATACCCAATAGCTAATCTTTCACATTCTGTCAATGGTTTTCTCTATCAACTCCATTCTGACAGAGTAAGAAATCAACAAGGTATTGATGCAGGATTACCTGAAATTGTACCTATTGAGGGAGATTTATCTCCTGAATTAAGAGATACCTTTCTAGAAGCAGTAGAGCAATTCAGTTTATCTGTGCCCGGTAATCAAGAACGAAAAGACAGTATTAAGAATTCATTAACGAGAATGGTAATGAAATCATCTCCTACTAATGATGAAGTTACTAGATTGAT
>DUKP01000043.1:0-2450 GCA_013329295.1 Candidatus Poseidoniaceae archaeon | reverse complement strand
CTAATTGATGCTACCACATCATTACAATATACAACCAATGATGAAAATTGGAAAAAGAATCGTCGTCGAAGAGTTGAATAGATTATTTGTGCCAACTTGCAACAGATTTAGGAGTCTCCCATACATGCATAGCAACTAATTGTAGCTTATTTCCGTATGTCGAAACAATATGTGGCTCAACTTGTTCAAATGCCCATTTTGCTAAATTTTCTGCTGTTGGTATGAAATCTACAACAACAGTTCTATGGTCATCGCCCATGCATTCTAATGCTTTCAAAGCAGTCTCATCACCTCGATAAACAACAAAAGCATGATCAACGACATCATGTACTTCCCGTGTTAGTATAGTGCTAATATCTGAAAAGTCCATCAGCATACCTTCATCAGATACTCCGCTAACATCAACAACATCTCCTTCAATTTCTGCCTCAAACCTATATCTGTGTCCATGCAAATGTTTGCACTTACTTTTGTGATTAGGAACTCGATGTCCTGTATCAGTTTCAACATATCTTCTAATTCTTGTAACCATTATTATTCCTCCTTGAAAATTAGTGCAGCAGAATTAATGCAATATCTTTCGCCGCCATACTCTTTTGGACCATCTTCAAACACATGTCCAAGATGTGCATCACATTTTGAACATTTGACTTCAATTCTTACCATGCCATGACTATTATCAGTAATTCTTGCTATATTGGCATCCACTGATTCTGAGTGAAAAGCAGGCCATCCACAGCCAGAATTATATTTGCTTTGAGAACTAAAAAGCAGATGATTACAGCAAATACAGTAGTAATTTCCCTTAACAAAATGTTTGTCATATATTCCAGTAAATGCTCTTTCAGTAGCACTATTCCGAGTAACTTGATACTGTAGTTCAGTTAATTTTTCCCGATATATTTTGTCCATATATTCTTTTTCTACTGATAAAGCATGGTCAAGAACTTGCTGCCAATCTTGTTGGTAGATTACTGGGTCTTTTCTGCCAATAGCATGAAAAGCCAAAATTCTTTCAATATCTGAGCCAGTTTTTCCTGAACTTCGACCTTGTTCATCAGGATCATATGACGTGTTAGTATTGGCAAATATTGTGTCAAAATCTAAGCCTAAATGTTCGCAAGAAACAATAGCATCACGTAGTATTGATTCCTTGTCACCATCGATATATGGCAAATCCAAATTCACATTTTCACTATCCCAATTACCTTTTTCAAAAGCCTCATTCAAACTTTGATAAAATTCAGGCCTGCAATCAGGATATATTGCATGATCTCCCGAGTGCACTCCAAGAGAAATAGAAACATTACACTCAAATTGTTTGCTAAGACTTAGTGCATAGCCATAAATCATTGAAGAAAAAATAGCGTTCCTATTTGGTACAACGGTAGATTTCATTTGTTGTTCTTCATAGTGGCCTTTTGGTACATCTTCATTTGAGGTTAATGAACCAGTAAACATTGACATTAATGAGGATAAATCTACTACATTGTGAGAAATTTTGTATCCATTTTCAGATAAATAATCGATGTTGTCTTGTGCTCTTGATAATTCTACAATATGTTTTTGTCCATAATTGAAACCAATTGTATAAACAGTATTTCCTTCTCTAAGTAGTCGCAATAACAACGATGTGGAATCCATACCACCACTGAGGGCCATAACTGCAATTTTCATTAGTCAATCCCCATCCATTTATGCGTTTGTAGTGATAATCTCCATTTTGGATTATTTTTAACAACTGATTCGGTCAATGCGAAATTTTTACCGTTCCATTCAACAGTCTCTGATTCCATGTAGCAGGGTTGGAGATATAGATTAGAAAAACCATCAATTAAATTATCATAAAGTGATAAATCCTGGCCTATGTATACACATTTTAACTCATCACCAGTTCTTTGCTTAATCTTAGAGTTTGGATATAATTGATCTTTTGGCGAAACACAGATCCAATCAATTAATCCATCATCTATTGGTATTGTACCATTAGTCTCTATCGATATATGATAGTCTCTTGCTTTTAGCAATCTTTGTAGTGGCCACAAATCATTGAGCATTGGCTCGCCACCAGTGAAAATAATATTTTTGCAATCAAATTCCTCTATCTTGTTAATGATGCTTTGACAATTCATTTTGTCATATTGCAAGAAGTCAGTATCACACCACTCACATCGCAAATTGCAATTGCCAAAGCGAACAAATACATGAGGTATGCCAGCACGAAATCCTTCACCTTGTACGGAATGAAAAATCTCTACAATATCATATTCACACGCAAGATCTGAATCTGTTTGTGCAGAATCTTGATTATCAACAGTTAAATTTTGCATATTATTTCCTCAATTGTTGATTAATTGGAATAATTCTTGCCTTGCTTCTGCTTTGTCAAAAAATACACCTCGCATAGCAGATGTAGTCATCAAAGCATTAGCTTGCTTGACGCCACGACA
>DUKP01000195.1 GCA_013329295.1 Candidatus Poseidoniaceae archaeon | reverse complement strand
CCTGGTGAAACTCCAAGAGCATTGGCTAGCACATGAAGTATTGATGCTTCATCATCAGTAACAATTTCATCATTCATCGCAATTTTGAGAGTTCTCAGATAAAGATACAAGCCACGACTTGGTGTTACGCTCATAATACATTGTAACCGTTCAAGGTATATCATTCTATCAGTTAGATGACGAAATCAATTCATTTATTCAAGTTACTGCGAGCCATAAGTTTCAAATGTAAAGGCGAATTAGACTGTGTTACCAGCGTGTTACGATTCGTCACCAAAATGAACACATTTATATGCTGACTGTACTACGACTGGTTGAGGAAGACACATGGGAGCACCTAGTCAACACATCTCTCTTCGTATCAATGAAGAGGATTTGATGCTAATCGATGCTAAAATTGGCCAATTGGGTGCCAGAAATAGATCCGATGTAGTCAGACTTGCAATCCAAGAGTATCTTAGAGGACAACCAAAACTACCAGATATGGATACAATCAAAATTGCCTTAGGTAGAAGAGATAAGATGCATTTAGAGATGCTATACGAACTAGAAGGCACAAGTAAAGAGCAAGCGGCTCTTGAAGGTTTGAAATTATACATTAAAGAATCAGTTGCAAGAGCTGAGGAAACATTACTACTCGAAAAAGCTCTAGAAGAATCTAGAGCCTTGACGTTGAAAAGCCAAGAATACCAAGAATAAGGTGAGAGTGCAGAGGGGATGGGAAAATGAAGCATAACGAAAATAACAATCGTAATGCTACCCTCGGTGGCGATGAAGATAGATCCAACTTCATCACTATCAACAATTTAAGGATACGTGCCCGCCTTGCACGTGATGGATCAGACGAAGGAGCATCTAACAGAGATTCTCCTTTTCCCCCCCATGGAGGCGGCTGGGGGGACTCAAATTCCACCCCAGCAAGCTGATTGGTGGTTCCCACGTGTCCAGACCCCACTTTACTGGGCACATCTATTCAATATTAGTGCAGCCGCGAGGCGAATCCTTTAGAATCGCCGACATTGGCTGTAAGTTATGGCGGGAAATAATCCAGATATCGGTATCGATGAATTCCCGTTTTTAGCCCATGACAAACCTCGTCCTGGACAAATTGACATGATTAGAGAATGTCGTGAATCATTAAGAAACAAAGGCCATCATATTGCAGCTGCTCCAACTGGTATTGGAAAAACCGCTGCTTCAATCGCTGCTGCATTAGAAGTTGCAATGAATACCTCGACAAAACCACACATACTATTCTTAACCGGGCGACAATCTCAACACAAAATAGTCATAGAGACTGTTAGAAAAATTAACTCAAGACTTGGAAATACCCATCGTGATATCAAAGTCGTTGATATCATTGGAAGAGAATCGATGTGCGAAGTGGTTGACATACAAACAGGTCGATGCCTATGTGAGCAAGGGTCAAGTGAATCTGCTAGAGCAAGATTGAAAGAAGATGTTAGAAATTACATTCTTCAAGAACCACGTCATGTGTTTGATATTGTTGAAAAATCCAAAACTTTTGGTGTTTGTGCATGGCAAACTTGTCGAAGTGCAGTGAAAGATTGTGATATTTTAGTCTGCGATTATAATCATGTTTTTGCTGAACAAGTAAGAGAGAATTCGCTACCATCCATGGGTGTATCATTACAGAATTCAATAATCATTGTTGATGAAGCGCACAATTTACCTGATAGAATAAGGATGAGTATGGAGCGAGTAATAACTCCTATTATTGTTAGAAATGCTGCAATGGAATTAGAGGAATTTATGGGTAGTTTAGAAAATATAGCGATGAGAAGTTCATCAAACTCATCTCCACAATTACTTGAAGATGTGAGTTGGGCATTTGAAGTAATCAAGTTGCTACGTGTCAAAATGGCAAATTACTTCAAAACCTTACATGAAAAGGTGAATGAAGATGAAGAATCAATAGTTAAAATTGACGACTTTACTAAATTAATTCATGCAGCTTGCAATGAATATGAAGGAGTATCAGGACAAATGAAACTTGATTCAGAAAATGATTTCCAAGCAAAATCACCAACTCAAAATCGATTTGAAAAATTAGCCTACACCTTAAGCCAAGTAAGTGTTGAAGTTGAAGATGATGAAGATTCAAGTGAACCAGATGCCCACAGAATTTCCCATATTGTCGAATCAATAATTAGATTTGGTAATACCACTGCACTTTGTATGGTATTCTCTCCTAAAGGAAAAGAAGGAAAAATTACTACTCACCTGCTGGACCCTGGAATATTATCAGGACCCCTATTTTCAAAATCAGCAGGTTCCATCCTCATGTCCGGTACACTTCACCCTCCATCTATGTATGCTGACATACTTGCTTTGCCAAAAAACCTGACAACTAAAACATCGTATGTATCACCTTTTGCCGGAGAAAGAAGACCTGTTTTAGTCGCTCGAGATGTTACAACAAAATATAATCAGAGATCTGAGGACATGTGGAATAAAATTAGAGCTCACATTCAAGCATTGATTGAGCATAGTGAAGACCACATAGCAGTATTTTGTCCATCTTACAGATTATTGGATGAAATTCTTGGCGGAATATTTTTTTCCGGAGTTACTAAAATAACCGAATCAAGAGATTGGGTAAAAGATGACATTGATAGAGTCGTTGCAAAACTAAAAAATGAACGGAAAAATGGTAATCGGGTATTGTTGTGTGGAGTATTTGGGGCAAGACTATCTGAAGGAATTGATTATGATGATGGTGTACTTGGCTCAGTTGTCTGCATCGGCATACCTAATCCGCCGCCTTCCGTTTTATCTGACTCTTTGAAGGAATACATCTCCGATAAATTTGGTAGTCAAAATGCTTGGCGATACACAGTAACACAACCTGCAATTAACGCTATTTTACAGGCGATGGGCAGACCAATTAGATCGGTAGAAGATAGAGCGTTAATCCTGTTATTAGATAATAGAAATGACAACCGAATATATCGTGAATGTTATCCACATGCTATGAAAATGAATACTTCCAATGACCCAAATTCAACAAAAGCATTTGCCAAGAGATTCTTTAGAAGAGTGAAGAGAGTTTGAAATCCAATAAAAAGGTTCATTGAGGTTTGTCGCTGAGGTGATGGCATGACAGACTGGGAGTTGGTTGATATTTCAGACGACAAACCAGAATCTTTCATCGAAGATTTAGAAAATCTAGACTACGGTGGCCTAGAGAGTGATGTACAAAACCTACACACTAATTTCTGGAAAGATGCTGATCACTTGACTGAAGTCGAAGATAGACACTTGCAAGTCTTAGTCAGTTCGGGCATGATTCCAGAAGACCATATTGCAAGTACAGAGCCAAGTCGAAAACTAGACTGGTTTGTCAAAGAACTTAACGGTAGGTTAAATCCCGATGGCTTATCTATACCATTGAAAGGATTAGAAATTGAAGATATTGAGATTTATCAAAAAACAAGTGAGAATGAGTCTGTAATCAAACTTAACCTTACTGAAAAAGACGGCCAAGAACTTGAACGAATTATGAATATTCCAAATGATTCACCTGAATTTAATATTCAAGCCAACTTTTACAATAACAGACTATACCTTAGATGGTGAATATCATCTGTTAGGTATCGCGCTTAGGTTTGCGATCTCTTGAATCATCTTTTCCAAAGCCATCTGTGCTGCTTGCTGATGTTGAGCACCCATTTCATCACGACTGTACCTTGCCATTTCGAACATATTGTCAAGTGCCAATAAGGCGTCATCCGAGATTTGTGGCATGGCTTGTCTAATCGCAACTTCGAATTCTCTTACAGTTTCGAAATCCCTTCTTAGGAAGCCATTTTGTTGTAAAACAGTACATAGATTTTGATAACAATTGAAAATTGCTTCTCTAATCGAATCTCCAGCAGCTAGAAGTTCAGCAGTATAAGCAAATACTTCTGCTGCCTCTTGTAATAATTCATTATTTGCTCTTCGAAGATAAATTACAACTCCGACACCAGCCAAAATAGCAACCAATGCGAGCAGTACATAGGCCCATGTTGGTACTTTCACTTCTTCCTCATCGAACTTATACTTAGGATTAAATTCCTCAGATGAGCGTAAACTTTCAAACTGAATTTGGCTATTGTCTGAGATAATTGGATCACTAATTATTGCATCAACGTAAACATATCCCCATCTATCATAATCACCATATGGAGGGTCTGAATTGAATTCAAATCCTGCTACACCTGAAGGGTCTGTTACTACTGTCAATGGGTTTGCAAGTTGGCCATTAGATTCATTCTTGAGTGTGTAAGTAACTGAAACTCCCGGTACTCCAAGACCTGTATCATTAGCGATAATGGTTATACTACCAAATACATCTTTATTGCCACTTTCATCTATTTGGGCGATTTCCCATTCGAAATCAACATTTAACTTGATGAATATTTGTCTACTTATCGATTCACTGTTAAGATAGTATGTGTTATTTTCGAGAACATCCAAGTGGATATATTGTGAACCTGCTTCAAACCATGATGGTATAACAGTATCTATTGTAAAATTACCATTTAGCCAATCAATATTTATCAAACTGGAAGGTATACATCTTGCACCTTCTC
>DUKP01000223.1:2998-9585 GCA_013329295.1 Candidatus Poseidoniaceae archaeon | reverse complement strand
ACAATCTTACCGGGTGCTGAAACTTTGATTGAATTATCGACTGTTGAATCCATAGTAATCTCCATGTCAAAGAACTCATTGACATATACATACAAGAAATCAATATCTCTCTCTCTAGTAATTCGGTTATCCTCATTTGGATAAGCTTCTTCGGACAATGTCTTGAATTCAACCACATATAATCCTGCCCCGATATCAAACTCAGGAATATTCATCAATACATCGAATGTTTGATCAGAGTCACGATCTAATTCTTCCAAACTTTCTCTTGGGATTGTAATGTCCCAATGGCCTGTTCTTACTGGAATTCCGCTCGGATCAATCACTGTTGTTAGGCGGAAATCAAACCTGTCCGGACCGTTTCCATTATTGGTTGTTGTAACAGGCAATACGAGATTCTCTCCTGGATTTACCGCAATAGCAGAGATTGGATTTCCATTTGAGTCTGTAACTGAAACAATTCTATCAGCATCTCTTTCTATTTCGGTATCCAAACTGTACTCATGAATCACATTTACAGTATATCTTCCCGAATCTGAAACCTTTTGATAACCTTCGAGATTCGCTTGTAAAGTGAAACTCTTTGAACCAATACTCGCATCTTCAGGAACGCATACATTGACTCTAACCATCCATGTTCGGAAGGTTGTACCAGCATCTAATTTCCATTCTATCGGCATACCAAGAGTTGCACTAGATCCTCCTGGTGTTTGTGAGAAATCAATATCCAAAACCCAATTTGATTGACGCCAAGTTGATTCATCGATATCATCTGGTTGAACTTCAGGTGCGCCAGGAGTGCTAAAGATTAGATTCCCAGACTCAAAGTTCTTGGTTACGTCCTGCTCGAATGTGTGGCAATCGCCTGCTTTAACTTCGACTTCTCTCTCATCTGGCAACATTTCTTCAAATACAATGTTTCCTTCAGATTTAATGGATACAAAAATGCCAAGTTCAAGGATATCATAAGTCCCTTTGTCAACTGACTTAATCGGCTCCCCTTCTGACCAACCTTTGAGATAAATTACGAAAGCACCCGGGTCTTCTGTTGATGGAACCTTAACGGTTAGAATTTTAGTCGTTGATTTACCTGGGTCAAGTTCTACTCTTAATGGGAAGGTGATTTCCCAACCAAACGGCAGTAACCATTCCTGTTGCCCCTCTAGAGTATTTGGGTCCCAGAACAAGAAACTATCCTGAACGTTTCCAGTATTGGTAATGGTTATCGAAAATGTTGCTTGGCTACCTTGTTCAATATCTTGTACACTTAGTGAGGTATCCAAACTTATTCCGTGTACCACATCCATCAGAGTTAACGTGTTTAAATCAGACCTTATTGCAGGGTCTTTGTATGATTTTGCCGTAACAACAATTTGCGCCAATTCATCTTCATTTGCCTGGTAAATAGTTGGCGCTTGTACCCTTAAGTAGAAGTTGATGAATTCACCACCCTTGAGGAAAATTGGAGTTGTTGGAGTAATTTGTGTTTGATTTTCAGAGAAGAACAATTGTGCAGTCCAATTTTGTGGCACTCCAGTAATATTAAGGCCATATGTATCAGCAACTAGGTCTATGTCGCCAGGAGTTGAATTATTCATAGTTAGATTATACAGAGTCTGTTCACCTGGTTCAATGACATGATAGAAGGTCTCTCCAAGTTCCAATTCGACATCTACTTGACCAGTAAGTACGTGTGAATAGCAGATTGTGAATGCACCATTTTGCTCATCATTACATTTGTTTCTGTCAGACCAACCAACGTGAGCACCACTGCCCAAATCATTAGCAAATGCTGGATTCATCCCAATTTCTGGCCGTCCACCGGTATCTGTACCCAATTTGTTACTTGCCCAACTTGTTATCGAAACTATATCCCATGGATCTAAAGCGAATTCTCCAAGTCCTGTTAAATCGGTTTGATTTAGACGTGTATATTGTATCTCTTCTCCAGCAGTAACATTGCCTGAATCAATCCATGCAATGTGCACATTATTCTGTTCATCGGTTAACAAAGATGGGAAAATCGAATGCCCAGACCATGGCCGATTATTTGCTAATCCTTCCAAACCTTCGACATTGGAAATAGCAGTATCTTGAATTTTCTTAATTGCGTAAGTGGACAAACCTTCTTCTGCACCATCGAATGCTCCAGCACCTTGAAGTCGTAGTTTTGTGTAGTATACTTCATAATTTGCTGATTTTTCAAACCCATAATCTCTAGCGTCCATCCAAGCGATGTGTGTATTACCTTGCATATCAACGCCAATAGATGGATGGAATGAGTACGCATCATCAATAGTTACTCTTGTGTCATTAACTACTACTAAATGACCAGTTTCTGCCGAACCAGTATCTTCAACATAACCACCATTTGCAACTGAATGCCCTTCTACACCAGGAACCCAAGTTGGATCATTATTCATCTTTGCATAAGGATCTAATACAGTCATGTAAATTTCACGAGAATTATTGGTGGCAACATAAACCATTGCCTCTACAAGTAATGCCATTGCTCCAGCGCCACCGCTTCCTGATGGGAATTCATAAGCTTGTCCGCCAGCATTTACGTTGCTTGGATTGTTGGCTGGATCTGCCCCTGGACAATTTCTTGGTTGAGTTGATACAACTCCATTTGGACACTTAGCTAAATCGAGGAAATGTGATTGGATATTACCAGCACCGCCATAACCTTGGCCGTACAAGCCAATTGGAATGACCCCTGCTCTAACACAACTATCGTGTGCTTCATTAATCGAAGTAATATCATCGGCTTGTTGTGATGGATCGCCATCTTTTGGCCCTTCATCAGAAACTGGAAGTACTATCTTTGTAGCATTTGGATTCCACTTGTGGTTTGGGCCACCGGCTAGAGGGCTACCTGGGACATTGTCATTAGCGTCTCGCCAAGATAAGCATGCCCAGTTAGTTCCTGGACCCCAGTCTTCTCCAGAGTTTCCTGAATACGGGTTGCCATTGTAAACGGTGGTTGAAAGTGTACGAATACCGCCTGAATCATCACCGTCTCCAAGAGCAGTTGATCGTGGGCCTGCATTTTGGTTATATCCTGCACAATCTCCACTATCGGCAGCAGATGGGAGTCCAAAGCCACCAGTTAATCCATAAATTGTTTCATAAACAGTCATATTAGCAACTTCAAGAAGTGGTTTTATTCCTTCAAATGCTGAACCATCAGAAAAGGTTCCACCATAAATTACTGTACAAACATCTGCCCATTCCGAATACATAGAGCCTGATGTATCGATAACGAAAACTAACTCTACCTTGCCACCTCGGGTATCATCCCAAGCAATTTGAACTTGGTCGTTAGCATCAACTACAATATCAGGATGGCCTTTGTGCCCAATGATTGGAGTTAGCAAAGTATCATCGAAAAGAGTGATTACATCTTGAGTGACAAAGTCTGGCTGTATCATTGAGTAGTAAATTTGTGGTTGATTAAAGAATTTCTCAAGAACATCATATTCGTCTTCCCAGGCGATGTGAATATTTCCTTGTGAATCAACATCAATGGATGGCCAATCCCTATCTTGAGCTCGCTGAGAAATTACTACATCATCTATTCCAGTTATTGCGCCATCTGTTGAAGGTTGGCCGTTGAATGGTTGAATTTTATATGGGCTTAGAGCGGTATACATAATTTTGTGAGTACCTGATTTGTCTGTCCAAACTATGTGGATGTTATCGTCTTCATCGGCAACGACGTCCGGGTGCCAAACCTTGTGAATCCCCGGATTGGTGATTTGTGTTGCATCGATTAAAACTTCACCATTACTGGCTAACATAGAATAGTAAAGATGGAGGTTGTTTCGGGCCCATATGATGTGAACGTTTCCTTGACTATCTCCTACAATTGCAGTTTGCGTATCTGATGCAGAGCCCCCGTCAACAATTTGCTGGGGCTCGGTAATAACTACTGTATTAGCTTCGGCATAATCGCTTGCAACTACCATTCCAGATAGGGCAGATAATAACATAATCAATACTAAACTTACGGACTTGAATGTTTGGCTCATAGATAATCCTCTCTTACAACATATATACGAGGTTTTCATGGTACTTAACTACGACCCTTTCAGGTCATATTCTATTCAAAGGGTTCAAGCCCATTCAGAAGGGTCAAAACTAGTCCCAAATGACATTTTTTCATCAAATTCAACTTCAATACTTTCTTGCTCGGGAGCTTTCGACTCTGAAGGTTCAACTCTAACTGATTTACTATGTTCCCAATCATCAACAGGTCCGGGTTTTCCTACACCTGGCCCATATGAATATTTGATCTCATGAATTATTCCTAATTTAGCTAGCCAAAGTCTCCTAAGTGAATGCATAAACTCATTTTTTGTCATACCATCAAACCAAATTGGCAAACTGACATTGAAGGCTTGTAATGGCCCTGGTTTTTTGTTATCCTTATGGCCCATATGAATCCCCCAATCTACTGACGAAGCAATAAGTTGTAATCTAGCCTCATGAATCCATTCTGCCCATCCATCTTTATCTTCAGTCATGTGATTGGCCATCTCATCTTGTTGACCTTTATCGACTCTTGTCATACTCGAAATTGCCACTAAATCTCTGTTTTTGGGAACTACAACAGCAAACATATGTCCTTGTTTGCCTTGGGGATATTTGATTAAAACATGTGCATGCGCTCTTGGATCATTTTGTTCCTTGACAAATAACCTTTCTTCGTCGAGCCACTTTCTGACCAACGATACGATTTCGCTTGGTGTCACGTGTGCTCCGAATAACTCATCCCGTTTGAATCAAACGCAAGAATTACTCTAAACTAGGCAAATCTTGCTTTATTTCTGCAACGATAGAAAATAATTCTTCTTTATCTTTATTCGACATTCTAGATTTACGTAGAAATCCTCTAAAGTCAACATAGTCATCCCAAACCAAGGAAAACAATCGCCCGGTGAAAAGTGAGACAGGGAACATTAACAACCACATCATAACAACTGCAAGTGCGATATTTTCTACTGCTGTGCCGAAGTATTCTGTCCAGTCACTACCAATGATTTCTGCAACTGTACCGGTTTGCCAATATAGTAAAGCTACAATGATTGATGATGAAATCGGCCAGATTATTATCGAGCCAAACATTGCAGCAAGAAACTGGTATGAAGTCCTTGCATCGATGCCTTCATCGGTGGAGTCGCCCAACAATCTTCCTAGAATAATTTGTGGCAATAATGATATCAAGAAAATTGGTAATAATGCGATAAATAGGCCTAATCTTGCTGTGGCAAATGGTAGTTTGGTCATCTTTGGCGGAGATAATCGCGTTGATGTTGCATTTAGATCCCTCCCATCTAAGCCATTTCTATGCAATATTTCTGCAGCCTTTTCTGATTTAGCAATCAAAGGATGAGAAATCTTTTCTGGCTGTAAATTATCAACATCCACGGTTGTTGGTTTAGTACTATATTTGCCCCTAAAGTACCGTGCCTGTTTCACTTCTTCGCTCCAAGTTTTTGGCTGATTATTGTTCGATCGCCCATTGATGTGTCCCAAGAGTAACAAAGCTCGATACTCCTCCCATGTATGAGCATTCGGGCTTAGCGGAACCAATTCTTCGCGTAATTTATCGCGCAGTCGAAATACTGATTCTGCAGGTGGCTCGGACCATGTGCCACTGGAAACAGCATCGACCAAGTTTTGGGGGACTTCGTTACTTTCTACTTGTATCGGTTCACCATATTCAACCCAAACGTCAGTTCTAAAATATTCCTTAGTCCTAAAATGTAAGCCCATTGGAATAAGCACGGGTAAATCCCTACCAGATGCTTTAGCAAGTGCACTTGCTGCTAATACAGTTCGCATTGGGCCAGTTCTAAATCGCAGCATGTATGCGTTATTGTGGCTGGTACCCTCTGGAAAAAGTACACAACCATAACCATGTGAAATACCTGATGCCAAAGTCATTAAAGAACGCCCATTTAGAAAATTAGCTTCTTCTTCAGTACATCCTCCACGAAGTAATTCGGCTTTTCTAACAACTGGCTGGACTGCCATTTTTCGAGTCCACCACCCGAAAATAGGTCTTGTGACCAAATCATGCCTTGCCCCTAACACAAAATATTCAGGGTGGTTCAATGTTATCTGTAAGGCATCCAAAATACCATTGGTATGCCAAGCACAACATAGGGAGCCTCTATCTTTTGGAATATTCTCCATTCCAGTAGCTTCTATGGAACGAAACTGAACTTTACTAATTCGATTGCAAATCCAATAAATTACCTTTGTCCAAAAATATGAGCCTGGGGTTTTTCCTTCGTAAGTCGGTATTGGCGTTGACAATAATTTATCCATTTTCATATTCTTTGCGGATTTTGATAGATATGGCAACTCCTCTCCACGATGATCCAAAACTCCATCATTCATTGTGGCTGGATCTGGGTGTTTCATCATTCCACCTCGCTTAATTCACTAGCCAAATTAGCAAGTGCTGTATGATCTACATCTCTTGACACATTGTCTGGCCACATCGACATGAGAGTTTTGCCGCCATCGCCCTTTGTTCTTGGAATTACATGGACATGGACATGCGGGACTTCTTG
>DUKP01000223.1:0-2602 GCA_013329295.1 Candidatus Poseidoniaceae archaeon | reverse complement strand
TTTCTTTGAACTGTCTTTACACCAACAAAAAGGCTCGCTACTTCCTGTTCACTTAGTTCTTGTAGGTTTGATACTTGTTTGTTAGGGACTACAAGGGTGTGCCCATCCCTGCGCGGTAAGATGTCCAAAAATGCATACCAATCAGTACCGCTAGCAACTTTGTGGGATGGAATATCTCCGGCGATGATTTTTCCAAACAAAGTTTGTTCGCCCATAGCCTCGGCTAACGCAAACGAGTTATTGTTTTTCACTGAGGCGCAAGTATCCAATTGTCTTTCTGACCCTTTCTTACAGCAAGGGTGCCAATATTGGAATTATTGTCAACTGTGATATGATGAATTAACTCTGAATCTTCTTCTAAAAAGTCACTTCTTTGATGAACTCCACGAGACTCATTACGGGCAAGTGAGGATTTTATTGAAGCAGACAAAAGTCTAATCCCGGCTTGAATTCGTACCAAAGCAACATAATTTGTGTTTGCTATCAATGACTTTTGATCTAAATGGATAGATTCAGCTAAAATCTCAGCTTGTTCTAATTCTTGAATGAAACTGGATAATTCATCCGCATTATTAGATTCTGAACTATATTTTGTCGCAATACCGAGTAACTTGGACTCTAAGGCGCCTACTCTTTGTACGGTTTCAGAGGTTTCATCAGAAAATTTAGCATCGAAATTAGCTTCGCATGATTCAAGTGACTGAAGTAGATTTTCAGTATTTGAAAATGATTGCTTTGCCACCCATTCTGCTGCATGGCCGCCAGCACTGCTACCACCAGTTAACGCATCAAGTAGGCGATTACCTGGCAACACTCCTGCCCCATTTAATCCTGAACAAGCAGCATCTCCTGCGGCGTACAAACCAGTAAACCATCGTGACCAACTCCCGATTACTGCTCTACCATATTCATCGGTTGCAATCCCTCCTAGTGTTTGATTTACCCGATTCTCAAGCCCTACAGTATACTTATTCATATCAGCGCCAGTAGAACTCTTTACTGTACTAAAAGCGGATTGCCACCATGTTTTGTTATCACCCATTTCTCGGCCGTCAATAACTGCACCAGATGATTCTGAAACAACTCGGCAAAGTTCGACCAAATTATCTGCTGATAATGAATTTCCTGAAGTATCACACAATCCTGCTCCATAACCAAGCATATTTGATGAAAGAATCAATTTTGTATCGGTTACTCCAAATGGAGTTTTAGCTATGAATTCCATATCTCTAAGTGGTAAGCCAGATTGTAATGCTAAATCCATTCCAAAGCCAATGCCTGTGCCGTTAAAAATCCCTTCAAAACCTCCATCGGCGATGATTACCGCTTTTGTTTGGATGGCCAAAAATCTACCATTTACCATATCAAGTGTTATTACGCCATCGACTTTTTGCTTCGTACATACTAACATAACTGGTAATTGATCGCCCCTTCTAACAACTCCATTTTTCATACATTGTTCTTCCAAAACTTGTTGGACATCTCTTACTGATGCATCTCCTGCACCAATAATTCTAGGACTTGAATGACCTATTCCTTTGCTTGTTAGTGGCAATCCTTTAGCATCTCTGCTAAATACTACTCCAGCTTTTTCTAGATGATTCATTTCATCAATAGCCATGTTGGTTTTGGCAGTGACGATATCTTGGTCGCAAAGAAAATATCCAGATTTTATGGTATCTTCACGGTGACCTCTATTGTTCATTTCTTGAATAGGGGCTGCTAATCCGTCAAGTGCGGACAAGTCGCCATTGCCTAAAGCCGTTGCAGATATTAGCAAAGTCTTGGCTCCATTTTTTGCCGATACACTTGCAGAGCGTAGTGCTGCGGGGCCATCTCCAATAACAAGTACATCCCATGCTTCCATTACGAATCCCCCGTCAAACCAACCGAAGGGCGTGGGGGAGATAAGCCAACCGCATACAATTGATATTGTAAGAATCCATCAAGGGGAATATGGTATGTCCATTTCCCCTATCTTACGAGCGTTTTCAAGCCTAAACATTCGCTTTCTCAAGACATTAGAGGTCTTTCTACTGACATTGGTCGATAAAACCTTTGACTCTAATACAATATTGTCTTCATCTCTAAGCATGACTTGTACATTTGTTAACCCATAGAATTTCCTATTCCAAGCGATATTCATCCACAGAACTACTCCTTTATGCAAATACCTTGGAATCCAATCGAGGCAGTCTTCGTCATTGGAAGCAGATAGTTTCAGTCCACTCCGAGGAGGTGGGCAGGCAGCCAACTCAAAACGGTGGGTTCGAGATTCTGGTTCGCCGTTTGGCACCAATACTTCGACAGAAACAACGCGCTTTTTGAATGTTTGATTATTTAGCACGATGAATAAATTGGTGGCACCACCAACGCACACATCGTCAAGAGCAACGTCCATCCGCCATTTTGCTCTTGAGACCTCTGGCTTGCCACTTAACAAATCGATTTGTAACCTATCAAGTAAATTGAAGGCGCTTGGTTGCCAAGCCTTTGCATGAGAAAGTAGTCTCTGTATTGTGCGCCAGTTGAAATCGTGATCTTGATCATACATGATTGGTTCAAGTTTTCCTTTAACCATAAATGTTGAAAATTCCTCTAT
>DUKP01000088.1 GCA_013329295.1 Candidatus Poseidoniaceae archaeon | reverse complement strand
ACCTATAATTGCAATATTGATTATTTTTCTTGACTCATCATCTGTTGATTCAACCACTGTTTTAGTAGAATCTTGTGGATAAGCATCAAGATTGTCACCTACTCCATCGCCATCACTATCGATTGTCTCGGTAGAATCAAATGGAAAAGCATCTAATTCATCATCTAAGCCATCACCATCAGAATCAAGACATCCATAACGTTCTATGGTTGAGTTGCCAAATATTTCAGGACAAGAATCTGGTAAATTACCATCTAAAGCGTCACCATAACCATCACCATCAGAATCTGCCCACTGAGTATTATCATCATTGAATACATCAACGGCATCTGACCATCCATCGCCATCAGTATCTATACAGCCGAACCGATCTACGAAGGAAGTTCCAAACACGTTTGGACAGGAATCAGGTTGATAGCCATCTGGATTATTACCAAAACCATCGCCATCGCTATCGAAATGTTGTGATTGCTCATCAGGGAAAGCATCTCCTCCAAAATTCACAGTCCAAGATTCATCTGGGTCCGACCAGCTATCTCCATCACTATCAATACATCCTAATCGGTCACTTGTAGAAGTGCCAAAAATTGTCGGACAGAAATCACCCTGTGTGCCACTTTTCTCATCACCATAACCATCACCATCAGTATCTAACCACTGACTAATATCAGATGGAAATACATCGATACTATCAGCATAACCATCATAATCAGTATCTATACACCCTTTTAGACCGTTTGAGCTAGTACCTATTTCAAATTGACAATCATCAACATCGTCTGAATAACCATCATTGTCATCATCATCATCTTCGGTAGTGTCCTCACATCCATCAGCGTCATTATCCGTTTGTAGATTAGAGGTGAAATCTATCGATGATGCTGGGCATAAATCACTTGACATAGAGGATATTTGGCAACTTAAATCAACAACATCTGAGTCACAAATAGCATCATCATCATCGTCTAAATCTTCACTTTCATCACGACATCCGTCTCCATCAAAATCAGTAAGTGAGCGAGAAATCCAACCAGTTTCGCCCATAGGACAAACATCGTTTTCGTCTAGAATCAAATCATTATCGTCATCTTCATCACAGATATCACCAAGATTATCACCATCATAATTTGCTTGGTCAGGATTATAATTTGTAGGACAGTTATCATCTTCATCATAAACGCCATCTGCATCACTGTCGAAATATGGGTCGATTCGTACAACTTGATTTTGACCATTGTCAACGTAATACAAGTGCCCATCCGGACCAATTTCCAATCCCATTATGAAAACTGCACTGGTTTGAATCGTATCTGCAATTGTGGCACTTTTGCCATCATCAGCAAGGTCGTAAGCTGTAATTTGCCCATTGCCATTTTCTGAGACAAATAGCATTCCTCCCTCTAGAGCAATACCAGATGGACGATTTAGTCCGGTATCAATTACACCCCATTCTACTCCGGTTTTTCGCTTGTATTCTGCAAGTGGTTCCATTCTCGATGGATCATCCATTATGTCTATCGTATTGACAGAAGAATCAGTATTTACCCAAAGAACACGACTTGCACCGGTATCTGCGATGTATAGTATCCCAGAGTCCTTATCAAGAATCATATGCCCTGGTATACCAGCATCCCTAGTTAATTTAACATCTGAATATCGGTGCACAATACCATCTGAATGATCGTCTTGTCCAGTATCGTGGTCAACTTGAAAATCATAGTAAACCAATTCACCATAATATCCATCAAAGTACCAATAAGCATTACCATTATCATGAGCAATACCCATCCCATCAGGGGATTGATGATTCATATCTATGTGACTACCTAATAATCCATTTCCATTATTCTGATTTTCTACTGCATAATGGTCAAGTGAGGATGGCCAAAGTGTTGGACCCATGAATAGATTGGGAGTTTCTAAAGCTCCACAGTAAGTATTTTGAGTTTCTTGAGCAGAACCCCATTGCCAATCAAATTCAGGATGGTATGCTCCAAATGCAATCGCACTAACTTCTTCGAGGAAATGATTGTGATTAGAGTCTTGGCGGTTTTCAGAGTATTGATCATCTAACCCAGTATTATGAACAATAGTGATACTATCATCGCCACGGTTTGCAATCCATAATTCATTGGCTCTACCTGGATGAAATTCTAAATCTCTAGGGTCAAATAAATCATCAGAACTATCTGCAATTACAACCTCCTCAAATCCAGTTCCAAACTGTGGAACAGTATCAAAATCATTTGATGCTTGTACATTAGAAATTAATGAAAAAAGTAAGATGCTTAAAATTAACACACTCTTACGTTTGGCTGGCATAATTTGAAATGACACATATCCCTTTTTGATATGTTGCTTTTTTGATTTAACAAAAAGCATGATAATTTTGACATCTGCAAAGTAAAATTAACTCATTCCCACTCAATTGTACCAGGGGGTTTGTGAGTAATATCGTATACTACACGATTAACTGCACCTTTGACAGTATTGGTTATTCGAGTGCTTATTTTTTGCAGTACTGAATGCGGAATTTCAGAGTACCTTGCTGACATCCCATCCATTGATTTCACTGCACGAACTACTACTGTTTCACCATAAGCACGTACATCACCATGAACTCCAACGCTTCTAACAGGTAGTAGAGCAGCGAAATATTGCCAAGGTAATTCCATCAAACCTTCAGCAGCTGCTGCTTCCAATTCTTCTTCAACAATTGCACACGATTCTCGCACCACTGCTACACGCTCAGGTGTTAATTCACCTAGAGTTCTAACCGCTAATCCAGGACCAGGGAATGGTTGACGTTCTGCAACATTAATGTCTAAGTGACGGGCTAATTCTCTAACCTCATCTTTGTAGAGTTCTCGGAGTGGCTCAACTACCTCTAAAGTCATGTCTTCAGGAAGTCCTCCAACATTGTGATGCGACTTGATTGTGTCACGAACACCACCACCAGATTCAATCCAATCTGGAGCAATAGTACCTTGAACCAAATACTTAGCACCACATTTCTTTTGCTCATCTTCGAAAATTCGTATGAATAATTCTCCGATAACTTTGCGCTTTTGTTCTGGCTCAGTTACGCCTTTCAATGCTTCAAAATAGCGGTCTGCTGCCTTTACTGTAACCAAATTCTTGATTCCTTGGTCTGCCAGTAAAGCTTCTATTTGTTCGGTCTCACCCTTGCGCATAAAACCTGTATCAACATAGACGCAATGGAGTAAATCACCAACCGCTTGGTTAGCTATAACTGCGGCAACGGTTGAATCAACACCGCCTGAACAGGCAATAATTGCTACATCATCAATTGTGTTTTGTAATGACTCGATGGATTCCTGAACGAATTCATCGACGTCAAACATTTCAAGCGCCCCCGTTAACCTCACGGTCTTGGGACTTAACTCTCTCAATTTGATCGAGTTTGTTTTGCTTTAATGCTGCTGCATGCTTTTCACTCTGTAATGCAAGCATTTGAACTGCCAAATAACCAGCATTATCTCCACGGTCAACACCAACAGTTGCTGCAGGAACACCTGGTGGTAATTGAACAATAGATAGTAATGAATCAAATGGCACTCTACCACCACATGGTACACCGATTACCGGTTTGGTAGTCAGTGCTGCTACTGCACCTGGTAAAGCAGCTGCTAAACCAGCCATAGCGATGAAAACCAAACATCCATCTTCTTCTGCATCATGGATGATTTGCTCAACGAATTTAGGTGAACGATGGGCACTTGCAACACGCAATTGATAGGTTACATCGAATTGTTTCAAAATCTTAGTGCACTTTTCGGCAACGGGCATATCTGAGGATGACCCCAACAGTATAGTTACTTCCATGAAGTACTGCCATAACAGTCGGTTATTCAAGATGACTATTCCTCTTCATAGACAAATTGTTCCAAATCCAAACCTAATTGTCTAAAATCAAAGCGTTCACCCATTGGAATTCCAAATATGTCAAGGCGAATTGCCAATCCTTGCTTTGTTCTTGTGCCATAAATTTGAGCAAAACTATCCTTGTCATATCGCTTCAGTGCCATAGTATTTTGAGCGAATTTACGGCTTCTAACATCCCATCCCGTCATAGCATCAAGTGGTAATCGAGACTTTGCATCCCAACTTAATTGGAAGATTAAATTTGAATCCTTGAAAATAAAATCAAGAGAACGATAAATCATTGCAAAAGCAAGGTATGAAGAAATTATCCCCCACTCAACTTGAAAGTTGTTGTTAGCAACCATCAGCCATGAAAAGAGAGAGAGGCAACTAAAGAAAAAGCCAAGCCCTACTTTTTGTGAATTAAAAATTCCTTGGCGAGCGCTGACAGCACCAATACCACCAACTAACATCAAAATTACTGCACCCGCACCGAGGAAATTGATAAATTGCAATCCTGTTTCAGTAAAATAAACAATTACGGTTAATACCAATGGTAGCAAACCCCAAGATAGTGGTAAAAGCACTGAACCGGGATTTGGTTTTAATTCGATTTTCTCCCATCCAAAATGATCTGGGCTCTTGTCACGCGCCCTAGTCATAAAAATCACTACTCTTCATCAAACGGATGTTTCAAGCACAAATTTCGTGCAGCATATACTTCATCTACTCTACGAACTGGTGTAGTAATTGGTGCTTCGTGTAAAGTCTCAGCATCGATTTGTAAAACTTTAACAAAGTCTTTGGCAAACTTGTCTAATGTATCTCGACTTTCAGTTTCAGTTGGTTCAAACATCATGCACTCAGGAACAACTAATGGGAAGTAGACGGTTGGTGCCATGTAACCCATGTCAAGTAATCCCTTTGCAACATCCATTGCAGAGACACCAACCGATTCCTTAGCCGGTTGTAGCGATAGTGTGAATTCGTGCTTTGCTACCTTGGCATCTGCTCCGTCAACAAACATGTGAGATACACCAGCTAATTCTGCTTCCCTGTGTAATGCATGGCGCAAATAATTAGCATTGAGAACAGCATGTTCGGACATATCTTTCAAGCCGTATCCATACCTTCGGTAATATGCCCAGCATCTAACTACTGCGCCTGCATTACCGTGCCATTGTTGTACCTTACCTATTGTGTTACGAGGAACATACCATGAATACCACATATCATCTACTGCAAATTGCTCTTCCCCTGATGAAATCGGGCGTTTCTTAACAATCGGACTTGGTAAGAACTCAGCCAAATGAGACTTTACTCCTATAGGACCTGAACCTGGACCACCACCTCCATGAGGTTGACTGAAGGTCTTATGCAGATTAAAATGAACTGCATCAAAGCCCATCAAACCGGGTGATGTACGACCTAAGATTGCATTAAAGTTAGCACCATCATAGTACATTTGTCCACCAGCAGCATGAACTATTTCAGCAGCCTCTGGAATATCGGTTTCAAATAATCCAAGAGTGTTCGGATTGGTAATCATCATCAGTGCAACAGTATCATCAATTACTGCTTTCAAAGCATCCAGATCAATACGGCCATTTGCTAAACTCGGAATTTCAATAATATCGTATCCTGCCATTGCCGCACTTGCAGGATTAGTACCATGAGCTGAATCTGGAACAATCACCTTGGTTCTCTGTGTCTCTCCTCTACTACGGAAGTATTCTTGAACACAACGTACTGCAGTAAATTCCCCTTGAGCGCCAGCAACTGGCTGAAGGGTAACCGCATCCATACCGGAGCAAACAGCAAGCATATGTTGCATCTCATGGAAAATCGATAACAGACCTTGTAGGTGATGTTCTGGTTGGTGTGGGTGTATATCGGCAATACCAGGCAACTGAGCTATTACTTCATTCACTCTAGGATTGTGTTTCATAGTACACGAACCAAGTGGATAGAATCCCGTATCAATACCAAAATTTCTCCTTGAAAGCCAAGTGTAGTGCCTAACCATTTCTGGTTCAGATAATCGTGGCCATCTTGGTAATTCTTTTCTTGAAAGCGAGGGTGGCAAAGCAATACTTGTCTTAGGAAGTAATGGTTCTGGCTGAGAATAACCCATCCCTGTGCCGCCAGCAAAATCAAACAAACGGCTCACATTACCGCCTCCTTAAGTGTTGACCATACCGCTATGTGAGCAGCAAGCAATTCGATTTCTGCCGCTTTGGTTTGGTCTGTTACTGATACCAATAGCCAATTACTATGATTTGGATACCATCTTGAAAGATCAAAACCACCAATTATCCCAACACTATCAAGATAGTTCAAACAATCTGCCGCACTCTTAGGCAACTCTACAACAAATTCATTGAAGTGTGACGAAGCAATATGAGGTAATGAAATGCCAGAAATTTCGGACAACTTTTGCTTAGCAATAACACATGCAGCCATGTTTCTTGTCGCTAAGTGTTCTAGACCTTCAGGACCAAGAAGTGACATATGCATTGCACCCATGAGCGCGATTAAAGTTTCATTAGTGCAAATATTAGATGTTGCTCTATGTCTTCTAATGTGTTGTTCTCGAGTTGATAATGTCAGACAATATGCTTCTTTACCATCAACGTCGATACTCCTTCCAACAATTCTACCCGGCATTAATCTAAGATAGGGAGTACTACACGCAAAAATTCCATAGATAGGTCCACCTCCAGTAGGAGGGCTACCCAATGGTTGTCCTTCACCAACAACTATGTCTGCCCCATAATTTCCTGGAGCTTCAACAAGACCAAGTGAAACTGGTTGTATACCAACTACAAGTGCAGTATTTTGACCAATTATTTCTTTGATTTGTGTCAAACCACCATCTAGAATCCCAAGTGGGTTTGGCTGTTCAACATAGACTCCACATGAACCTTCAGCACCTTGAACCGCTGCCAAATCCAAAGTTCCATCAGCATTGTGCTTCAAAATTTTAAGAGTAATTCCAGCCCCTTGACAGTAATTGTACATTACAGACATACGGTCTGGCGGCACTAATTCAGAAACATATACCGTATCTTTTTGTGTCGCTTTACGGTTGTGAACTCGGACAGCACAAGTCAATGCTTCTGCTGCAGCAGTAGATCCATCATAGAGTGATAAATTTGCAATTGGTAGCCCTACAAGTTCAGAAATCAAAGTTTGAAATTCCCACATTGCTTGAAGCATACCTTGACTCACCTCAGGTTGATAAGGCGTATATGAGGTGAGGAATTCACCTCTAGTCACGAGTTGAAATACTGAAGAAGGAACATAATTTCGATATATTCCAGCACCAATGAATGAAACAACATCGCCCATTGCACGATTTGCACCAAGCAATCTCTTAGCATCGGCAATAATTTCCTCCTCGGATTGTGGTGGTGGAAGTGGTAGGGGTTCATTCATTCTTACATGTTCGGGAAGGTCGCTAAATAAATCATCAATCGATGAAAAACCCATCTCCTGCAGCATCTCTAATTCTAGTCCTCTATTGGGCAGTTGGTCGACCATGCTTACTCTCCTCTTACGGCTAATTTAAACCCGTGCGCGTAACGCCCATAATATTCATGTTTTTACTTGAACAATTTACTTGCTCAAAATTAGACAAATGGCGGCCTTACAATTATTGCTTTTACAGATTTTCTAGGGCTTGCAACAACCAATACCTCATCGCCTTCTATTACTCCAGAAATATATCCTATGCCAATGCCAAGATTTCCTAAACTTGGAGATGGAGCGCCAGAAGATAATCTACCGATAATATTACCATCAACATCTGAAACTTCTTTACCAGGCCTCGGTAATGGGCCTTTTTCGGTATATTTCACTCCCCACCATCTTGCATCGGTATCCAAGTGCGAAATAACTCTAGTTTTGCCAATGAAGTCATGTTCCAAATCTAAGCCAAATGGTACATTAGTCTCCCAAGAGTCTCGAGCAAGAAAGTCACTTGAATCTGGAAGCTGTGGCCAACAAAAATCTACTCCACTTAACAAATATCCTTTCTCAAGACGTAAAGTATCCCTAGCACCAAGACCAACAGGAGTTGCTCCAGCAGAAATCAAATTACGCCATAATTTTGCAGCATCATT
>DUKP01000042.1 GCA_013329295.1 Candidatus Poseidoniaceae archaeon | reverse complement strand
CCTAACACCTGATCTGGTTTTCCTTCAAGACTACAGTTTTCAACAAGCGTACGGAATTTTATTCCTCTTTCAGAAAAGGACTTTTCTTGTGCGGCAGAATTAGAATTGTCAATAGCTATGTCTTTGGCTTCATCAATTCTTTCAGTAATAATATTCCAAAAACCTTCTTCTTTGAATTGGGCAAATTTTTCATCAACTTCTAATTGCGAACCTTCGCTCTCAAATTCAAATTCTCCAACACGAATCGAAATTTTGTTTAACTCCGACATGTTTCTCACACTTAGCCAATAGCGCCATATTGATAACTTTTTACAATGATACAACCAACAAAGATTTTCAAGCCGTTTTGATAGTAGTCTTTTCAAAGGAATTCCTTGACGCAGGTATTGATTGGCATGACTGACCATGAGTTCAAAGGTTTCGCTCTAGTTCTCAAAAGTGGTGCCGACCCAACTACAGGTGGCATCGCAATAGCAGGTTTTACCACAGCAGGCATGGTAGGGGTAATCGCAGCATCACACATCATTAGAACACTTAATCTCAATCAGTTAGGTACGGTTTTGAACGCTAATTTCCCTGCGGTCGCACTTATTCAAGATGAAGTTCCAAAGCATCCTGTACGCGTATATCAGGGGCCTGGAGTCGGTGTATTTACTTCGGAAATAAAGTTCCAAGACAAACAAGATATCATGTTTGCATCAACGGTTTTAGAGTGGTATACTAAAGGCGGTTTTGATAAATTGATTATTATTGATGGAATAGTTTCACCAGATAAACAACTGAACCAGGGAGAACTATACGGAGTGGGCTCATCAGAAAAAGCCCGTAAAGAATTGAAAAATGCCGGTATTGAACCAATTCAGCAAGGTATAGTTGCTGGCATAACTGGATTTTTGTTAGGTGAAGGCGATAGGTTGGGTATCGATGTTACTGCCCTATTAGCAGAAGCAAGTCCGATGTACCCTGATGCCCGTGCAGCAGCATTAGCAATTGAAGCTGTTTGTGATTTAACCGGTCTTGAAATTCCGCTTACTGAGTTACTTGAAAATGCTCGAGAGATTGAAAACAGTGTAAAAGAAGTCTTTGAGAAATCAATGACAATGTTGCCAGCGCCAGATGAAAGGGACGATTTTAATGACCCATCATTCGGTTGATCACTGATGATATTTTCTTACTACAGAAAGTACGGTTTCGAATTCAGCATCGGTAATAAACATTGGATCCATATCAGGATATCTTGCCGCACTATGGCCTAAAGCGATTAGATCATTTACAACATCATCCATTTTCGGTGCACCCTTTGTACCTGCTAATCGAGGCATTGCATTCAAACTTAGTAAAAGATGCTCGCGACTGAGTAAATCGGCAGCATCAGCAATATGTTTGACACTTCTTACCATTTCACGAGTTGCATATTCGACATCTTTTTCAATCCACTCAAGGTCACCATCGGTTAATTTTTCTAACTCTTTTTCACTTGGTAAGCAAGTCTGAATGGCGTTTTCCACCGTCATTCTACCAGCAATGTCCCTATCCATTAGTGGACCTGTCCACAAAGGGCCACTGGAATTTTTTATTTGTTTAGAATCAGGATATTTGATGAATTTGTATGGTAAATCTTGACATCGAAGTCGATAGCCAATATTATTTTGAAAATCAGAAGCTCCTTCCTTTGAGGTCTTCACTAATACGCTGACTCGAACGTGATGACCGTCAAATAGAGATAAAATCGGCTTTATTACTCTATCATGCATTGCTGCAACTTTAGCAATTAATCCAAGCAATACTCTTACCGCATCATCATGAGCATAATCATCGACAATTCCTTGAGAATCATATCGGCGCTTTTGTGAACTCAAAGAGGAACCAGTTAGTGCAGCTGTATCGGTTGCGGTTACTTCAAGAACACCAGTTCGCGCAAGACTTTGTATCGCAGAATCAATAAATGGTACTGGAGAACCAAACGGGTCAATATCTATCCATTGATATGATGCATCAGCCATGGCTAACTTCGCATCCATTTTTTGAAAGAAAATACCGTTTACTGATTCTCGCTGAGTCATTGAACCATATCTATCAAAATTCATCTCAACATTTTCGGTATATTTTGGCAAATTATGATTGTGAGAATTAATTGCCCAAGAAAGCGCAAAATCGTTTAGATCATTACCAGTTATTCGAAGCCTATTTTGCAACTCATTTGGTATTTCATTACGCCATCTTCTAATTCTAACTCCAGTAGAACACATTGCATCAAATGCTCTTATTGGTTTATCTTGAGATGTTAACCAATCATGTTCAAGAGCATCTTTCAGTAAGAGTACAGACCTTGTTCTTGACGGAGCCATTGCAGGATTGAGAAAACCTCCTCCTGTTTTTTTGGCTGGCCCTCGTGGCATGTGCGAAGGCCTTTCTTGTTCCGGTTGAAGGTGAACAATGGTTTTACCTTCAAGCCAAAGATTACCCGGCCAACCGTCAGGAATACTTGAGAAATCCATAGGCGACCATCCTAATCCAGTAGTCAATCATTCATCAATTCTCTCAAAGCAATTTTAGATATTCAGTTTGAGCCGTGATTATGGCAGACGAGTATAAGCCGATGGGAATGTCGATGGCAAATTTGACCATAGGTTATGGTGTAATGATGATTTTGTGGGGTATTGCGGTATCTTATTTATCAGATTCAAACTCTTTTACATCTTATATTCCCTCATTTGCGGGTGTATTAATGGTTATACCTGGAGTTCTAACCAATATGCAACCCGAGAAGAAAAAATTATGGATGCATGTAGCAGTAACTGTAGGGGCGCTTTGTGCCTTGGGTGGGACGCGCTTCTTCATGGTGATGTCTGATGGCATTGGATATGCTGCAGGTTCTAGCTTGATGTTATTCGTAACAGGTTCTCTTTACACATATTTGTGCGTGCAATCGTTCAAGCATGCTCGTAAATCACAAGCGGAATGAGGCGTAATAATGACTGACAAACCATTGGTTATCGATGTTGTTGATAATGGCGGGCAGTGGACTCACAGAGAGTGGCGTATGCTACGTTATCTCAAAGTAGATACTCAAATTATCGATAATACTACTCCGGTTGAAGATCTAAGAGAACTTGATGGAATAATTCTTTCAGGCGGAGCTGCAAGAGTGGGTTTAACTGGCGAGTTAGGTAACTGTGGAGCATATCTTGAACTTAATATTCCTATACTTGGGATATGTGCGGGCCACCAATTTATGGCTCGTCATTACGGAGGAGATGCACGAGAATCTCCAATTCCAGAATTTGGAGCCATGGAAATCAATCTAAAAAATGGCGGCGGTAAAATTTTCCAAGGAACTGCAGAGCAGCAAACCGTTTGGGAATCTCACAATGATGAGGTTCATATTGTTCCAGAAGGATTTTTTATCACAGCAAGTAGTCCGTCATGCGAAGTACAAGGCATGGAAAATGAAGCAGGAGACCGGTTTGGGTTACAATTTCATCCCGAAGTTAATGACTCGGAATTTGGCAAAGAAATGTTTGAAAATTTTGTTGAAATCTGTCGTATTAATCGAGATACAAACTAGTAAATTAAACACGGATATAAAAGTCCAATTGATTAGTCTAATGCATGTCAGAATCCTATTTGATTATAGGCGGTAGCAGTGATATTGCCCTTGAATTGATTACACAATTAACAGAATCAGGTCATTATGTGACTGTTCTAGCACGAGATGAATCAAGAGTAAACGGGCTTAAAGAATCAGGCGTTAATGTAGTGATAGGAGATGGATTGGTAGAAGATGATATTCTTTCAGCAATAGAGATAGCAAAGGAACAGGGAAACGGAGGCATTGCTGGAGCAGCTCATCTAATTGGTTCTATATTGCTTAAACCTCCACATGCATTAAAGTTAGAGGATTTTGAATCACTTATTAGAACGAATTTGACCAGTGCTTTTCTTTCTCTATCTTTGATTAGCAAATCGATGTTACGCACCGGCGGGGGCAGATTAGTATTCACTTCAAGTGTAGCAGGCAGTCTTGGGTTGGTTAACCATGAAGCGATTGCTGCTGCAAAGGGTGGTATTGAAGCAATGGTGCGTGCCGCAGCTGCAACTTATGCCCAGCGTAAAATTCGAGTTAACGCAGTCGCCCCAGGTTTGACAGAAACTAGGCTTGGGGCCTCAGTATTGAAATCAGATGCGATACGTGATGCAGCTGTATCTATGATACCAATGAAACGAATAAATGAGCGAGAAGAAATTGCTACAGTTATCAATTGGTTGTTGACTGATGCGCCTGATAATTTGACTGGACAAGTATTGAATCTGGATGGAGGAATGGCTAATGCCCGCAATTAGTGAAGCAAAATGGCGTAATGCATTGCCAATAAAGAAACTTAAAAATGGTAAAAAGAAAATGGTCACAGTAGATAAGAAACTACTACTTGTAGGCATGCAAGATGATCACTATTTTGCTACTGAAGCACTCTGCCGTCATATGCGATGGCCTTTAGCATGGGGTGCTAAGGTAAAAGATGGGTGCATTAGATGTCCGTTACATCAAACAACTCACAGAATCGATGATGGAGAGCTTGTTGAGTGGTCTCCATTTCCGTTATTTCCGCCTTATGGGAAATTGGTTGGAAAGATGTCCAAGAAGAAGAATCTCACTATTTATGATACAAGAGTACAAGACTCTCAAATCCAAGTCTATTTTTGATTAAACTCTAGCCATTAGTCCCATTTCTAGAGGTACAGATTTGATGAATCGGCTCATTATCTTATCATTCAAATTATATCTTCGCAAATAATGATTCAATAAGACAAGCGGCGCTGATCGGGGCAAAATTCCTTTTCTAAATCCATGAATCAACTCTACAACTTCTTGTTTTTCTGATTTGGTTAATTGATGCGAGAATCTCCCCAGTACTCTTTCCATAGTATGTGCAATGCGGCCTTTTTTGGTTAGTACATTCAATGCTTGCTGTGCTTCAGTCATGTACTCTAATGCGACATTTTCAGGATGAACTCCCTCATCAAAACGTGTTGCAATCATGCGCCCTAGAATCCGCTTCATTTGTGGAGCGCGGCTTAATAGGAATAACTTGTTTTCATTATGAAATTGCATGATTTTATTGGCATCCCAGCCGGTATTCCCAATGTTCTGCCATTCGTGGAAAAAGTGGACTCTAGACAGAAAATGCTCTGCTTGTTTTGGGTCTGTTAATCGCCCTTCTTCAATTACAGGAATGTGCGGGTTTAGTGATGTGAATACCATTGCAAATAATCCCCGCCCTTCTCTTACAGCCTGAGGGTTGCTACCGCGATATACTTTGACCCTATCAAGTCCGCAACTCGGAGAATCCTTTTTGAAAACAAATCCGCAAATCCCGGAAGAAGCTAATAGATCGGATTGAATCTCCGAGAATTCTAACATTTTGTCGGTAAAGTCATCACCATTCTTTGGGTTTATGAGCGAAAGTTTGCCATCATTTTTCACCAATCTAATTGTAGGTCTAGGCACGCCCATACCAATACCAACTTCAGGGCAGACTGGCACTAATTCAAGATGGTCTGACCATTTTCTTGATAGTGTCCTGAATTCAGCAGCATCTCCATTGTATCGGACCTTTTGACCTACTAAGCAAGCAGAAACACCAATCTTCGGATTACTTGACACAACTAACCATTAATTGATTCACTTATGAATAAGTGTTTAAGCCATCAACTCAAACTTATATTTTCAGATTTGCTTGTCGGGCAAGCATGATAATTTTCATGCTATGCTCAAGCATTGCTGCATTAGCCCATGCTTGATCTAAATCTGCACCAACAGCGTATGCACCATTGCCACGAATTACAACGCAACGCATGCCACCTTGATTGAGTGCTTCAGCGACTTGGCGAAGGAATTCACGTGGATTTTCCTCATCAGGGTCGACAATAATTACCTTTCCAATGTGTTCCTTGCCGATTTCGTCAATAGGTTGCATCAAAACAAGGTCCTTTTCACAACTCACAGCGGTAGCATATGCGCCATGACAATGGATTACTGCAGCTGGACCTCCTGTGACAATACTTGTCGAAGCAAGTAATACTTCTAAGACGCGCCAATCTTCTGGTGCACCTCTAGGTGGATCTGCATTTAATTTACCAGCACAGATGTCTTGTTCATTCATCCTTGGTAGCAAAGCTTTCTGCTTAGTTGAAATCAATACATCTAATCTGTCGGGATGAAGCATAGCGATAGAGCCCATGGCGGCTCTTACCAAACCATCTCTATCCAATTGCCGAGCCATTCTTGCCATATCAGCAACAATATGTGCGCCAATAACTAAATCTTCATGAATTATTGG
>DUKP01000198.1:3061-10351 GCA_013329295.1 Candidatus Poseidoniaceae archaeon | reverse complement strand
ACCTATTCCAAGTGCGTAAATAATAGCCTGGGAACCTTCGCCACCTTCTTCTCCTGCAACTAAAACTTCTCTACACGCAACACCTTCTGGATATGGTAGAGCTTCTTCAACGATAAATAATCGTCTTAGTGCAATAGTGAACATTGTACCCATCAGTCCTCCAAGCAATGCAATTATTGTCGTCTCAAGTAATTGGATATCATCCCACAAATTTGGAATTACTAACAATGCAGGAACAGTAAATATAACTCCAGCAGCAAGAGATTCTCCGGCACTAGCCATAGTTTGAACAGCATTATTTTCCAAGATGGTTACATCTTTGAACAATGATCTAAGAATTATCATAGACATTACTGCAGCAGGAATACTTGCAGATACAGTCATTCCAGCATATAGTCCGAGGTAAGCATTTGCTGCTGTCATCAATATTCCTAGTAATATACCTACTATTACCACTCTAACAGTTAACTCAAGCGGCGATTCACTCGCTGGGATGTAAGGCTCACCGTGTCCTGCCATAACCATGCTAAAATTATCTAATTGTTCAAAACATCGCAAAATGAATGGGTAAACCACCACCAATATGATAAGTTGATTTATCGTCGTTAAGTTAAGGTTGATTATAATGAATGATAATTGGCATCAATTGAGCACTGATCAAGTTTTGGCGGATTTAGACGTTAATCGTTCAGGTCTTTCTAATAAAGAAGTCAATCGTCGACGAGAGAAATATGGAGAAAACAAACTCGCAGAACCTGAAAGGGTGCCAGGTTGGAAACGGTTTTTATCTCAATACAATGATCCACTAAATTATTTGTTAATTGGCGCGGCAATAGTGGCACTTTTAATTCATCCAGATGAACCCGGTGATGCAATCTTTATTTTTATGGTTCTAACAGCAAATGCGTATTTTGGTTATTGGCAAGAAGGTCAAGCAGAACAGGCTATGGAGTCTCTAAAACAAATGTCAGTATCACAATGTGTAGTGGTTAGAAATGATACGGATGTCGAGATTGCAACATCGCAATTGGTTCCTGGTGACATTGTAAATTTATATGAAGGATTAAATGTTCCCGCTGATATTAGAATTTTGGAATCATATCAATGTAGAATTGATGAATCGGCTCTAACTGGAGAATCATTAACAATCGAAAAATCTGTTGAAAATTTACCTCTTGATACATTACTTGCAGATAGGAAAAATATGGCATTCATGGGCACATGTGTGGCTACTGGAAGGGCAGTTGGAGTAGTAGTATCAACAGGAATGAAAACGCAATTAGGCAAAATAGCCAGTGATATAGCAAGTTCAGATACTCCTAAAACACCTCTTGAATTGAAATTAGAATCCTTAGGTAAATTCCTTGGATTCATAGCCCTAATTGTTGCGGTATTATTGGTTTCAATTGAGATGATTATAGCCTATGGTAATCCAAAACTTGACATTTGGGAAGCTGCCGTTGATCAGTTCATTATCGCCATAGCAATTTTCGTAGCGATTGTTCCAGAAGGACTTCCAATTATTTTGGTCATTACACTAGCACTAGGAATGCGTAATATGGCACGCCATAAGGCTATAATTCGTAGAATGAAGGCGGTAGAAACACTTGGTTCCACCACAGTTATTTGCTCTGATAAAACTGGTACATTAACAAAAAATCAGATGACAGCTAGGCAAATTTCTACAACCGAAGGAAATTTCCAAATTACTGGAGAAGGATTCAAACCTAAAGGTGAGATATTACTTGAGGGTAAACCATTAGGAGATGATGATTTATCAAAACATCAAAACAATTTAGGTTTTAGATTAGCAGCCGCTTGTCTAAGCCTTTGCCATAATTCACAAATAAAAAAGACTGATGGAGTTTGGGAAGCATTAGGTGATCCAACAGATTCAGCCTGTGCAGTTGCCGGATGGAAGATCAACGGAGATGTACAAAAATTTGCTCAAAGACATAGCCGAATTCATGAATTTTTCTTTGATACGAAGCGAAAGCGAATGTCTGTTATACATGAGTATGAAGGAGAAAAGTGGGTATTTTCAAAAGGCGGTGCTGGCGGATATATCGATTTAGTTGAATGGAAAGTATCTGGTGATGAAATAGTTCCTATTGAGCCTGCTGACTTCGATAAGGCAACAGAAGCCAACAAGGATATGGCTGGAAGAGCAATGAGAGTATTAGCACTTTGTGCTCGTAAACTTGATGACGATGAAGATATGTACGATATGGAAAAAATAGAATCAGGGCTTATATTCCTTGGATTGATTGGAATAATGGATCCACCAAGACCAGAGGTCAAGGAAGCTATTGAAATCTGTCAAAATGCAGGTATTAAAGTAAAAATGATTACTGGCGATCAGCAATTTACAGCAACTGCAATTGGTAAAGAGTTGGGTATAACAGATGGTGGAATTCCTGCAGTTAATGGTGGTGCAATATCTAAATTTTCAGATGCAGAAATGGATGAGGCTTCGATAAATTCGACAATATTTTCTAGAGTTGCTCCAGATCAAAAAATGCGAATTGTTAGTTCACTACAAAGCCAAGGCGAGATTGTTGCAATGACGGGTGATGGTGTTAATGATGCACCAGCACTATCAAGAGCTAATATTGGTATAGCAATGGGGATTTCTGGTACTGATGTTGCTAAAGATGCAGCAGATATGGTGCTTCAAGACGATAACTTTGCAAATATCGTTCATGCAGTTGAAGAAGGTAGAAAAATTTACCAAAATATACGTAACTTCGTAAGATATCAAGTATCTACGAATGTCGCAGCAGTATCCCTTATAATAATATCAACGTTGATTTTTGGATGGAATTTACCACTTACTGCTACTCAAATCTTGGTGATTAATATTTTGATGGATGGTCCTCCTGCTGTTGCATTAGGTGTTGAAAAGAAACATGGTAATGTAATGAATAGGCCTCCAAGACCAGTAGATGAAGGATTACCTAATCGTAATGATATTTGGCTAATTTTCTATCTTGGAGCAGTAATGGTTACAGGGACACTATTGGTTTTCTTCTTAGCTGGTGGTGGGCTTGAGACATGTGGTGGATTACCATTATCTGAAGATACTAATTTACCGTTTGATCAAGCTGCTTGTCAAGCTGGAGATGAAGCAGCAATCTCTGAATGGGAGAATTATGCAGATGACCGTTTTGTTCATGCCCAAACTATGACACTTTCAGTATTCATAATGTTTCAATTATTCAACGTGATGAATTGTAGGTCTCAAGAAGAAAGTATATTTTCACTTGGTGTGTTTTCAAATAAAGCGATAAATATTGCATTCTTAGCCTCCTTCGCTTTGCTGTTATTCTTTGTTCAGTTAGCAAATGTAACAATACCATTAACAAATTTTGAGATAAGTGGTCTATTATCTACAAAAGTGTTGTCAATGAATGATTGGATGATAATAATTTTTGTATCGTCTTTGGTAGTAGTGATAGAAGAATTTAGAAAATTCATTGTAAATTCTAAGATTTTTGCCATAGGTAATAGTCGTTAGATTTTGTACATATATATTTGAAGTATGGCAACGAGCCCATGATATGACTGATTGGATTTCATCGCCCGATATTGCGGGTAATGATTCTAATTGGGTGGATAATTTACGTCCTTTGTTACTAGAAAAACAATGGAGTGTAGGACTAAAGGATATAGTCAGTAAACTCGGTAATGGACAGAGATTATCGATATCAGACGGACACATATTGTACCAGCATAGTAGTTTGTTTGAAGTCGGTCAATTGGCTAACTTAGTAAAGATTGCAAGATATGGCAAACATGTATTTTTCAATTCTAATGTTCATATAAATCAAACAAATATATGTGTTTTAGCCTGTAAATTCTGTGCATTTAGACGTAGTAAAAAACAATCTGATGCGTATGAATTATCAATAGAAAATTATCTTGAAGAGATGAGTAAATTTTCCAAATCAATAGATGAGGTTCATTCCGTAGGGGGGCTACATCCTGATTGGAATGTTGATCACTATGTTGAATTAATTTCTTCAGCTAAAGAAAAATTTCCTGAAATTTCAATTAAAGCACTTACTGCTGTTGAAGTCAAACATCTTTCACAACAAAGTGGAATTTCATTTAATGAAACCTTGACCAAATTGAGAAATGCTGGACTGGATTCTCTTCCAGGTGGCGGAGCAGAAATTCTTAATGATAGCATTAGAGAAATAATTTGCAATGGTAAAGAAAGTTCAGAAGAATATTTGGAAATTCATCGTCAAGCCCATGCTTTAGGTATTCCGTCTAATTGTACTATGTTGTTTGGAACAATTGAGACAATTAATGACAGACTTGTTCATATGGATAAACTAAGAAAATTAGCAGATGAATACAGTTTATTCCAATGTTTTGTTCCATACCCATTTCTACCCGATTCAACAAGATTGCCAGAAGCTCAATTGGCAACATCTAATGAGATTCTAAGAACAATTGCAGTTTCTAGACTTATGCTCGATTCTATCCCGCATATCAAGGCTTACAGAATGAATATCGGTGATGAGGTCGCAGAATTGGCTCTAAATTTTGGAGCAGATGATGTGGATGGAACAGTTCGTCAAGAATCTATAATGCACTTAGCAGGCGCAGATTCAAGTTTAAATTATGATATTTATCATATGGCAAAACTCGTTACAGATGCTGGTTTTGTACCAGTAAAAAGAAATACAATTTATACTGAATTCAATATTGTCAACATAGAGCCTCCTAAGCGTGTTAGACGTCTTAAAGTAATTACATAGGTGTGAATATGGTAGTAACGAATTCTAATTCAAAAGTAAGTAAATTTTCTTCTTGGAAAAATACTATTGGTAGAGTTGCATTTATGAATTGTGACCCACTTTTTCTTCAACTTAGTGACCAATGGAATATTCTCTCAGCGCCACCCTCTTGGTTGACTGGCCATTTACTTAGAAGAGATTGTATTATTGCGCCTATTCCTGCTGCTGATTATGCAAAAAATTCAGATGACTTGATATTAGTTCCAGATCTTGGAATTTGTTCTAAAGGCGAAGTAGGAAGTGTATTGCTATTTGGCTCAGTGCCAATAAATAAGATGAATAGTATTTCTTTACCATCTGATTCATCATCTTCAGTTGCACTTATGAAATTCATATTAAAACAAAATGGATTGAATCCCAAACTAACAGTTATGGGTCCAGATATCGATAGTATGCTATCTGTTTCGGATGGCGCTTTAATTATTGGTGATAGAGCCTTAGATGCATCAAAGAAATATCCTCAAAAAGTGGTTCTTGACTTAGGTCTTGAATGGCAAAAAATTACAGGTAAGCCAATGGTTTTCGGGGTATTTGCTGCTAGAAAAGATACATCCAAAGCCAGTATAAAACAAGCTCACAACTGTTTGCTAGAGCAATTGACTGAGTTTGAGACTAACACTGTACGTAGAGAAGAGATTGTTAAATTGTCTTCACAAAATTCTGGCCTCTCTGTAGAAAGATTAGATCAGTACTTCAGCGAAGTCTTTAACAGATTAGATGAAGATCATATTTTGGGTCTTAATCAATTTTTAAGAGATGCTTGTGAACTTGAAAATGGTGCCGAATTTATTCAATTCTGATTATCTTTCTTTACCGAACGTACCTTTCTAACCTTTTTTGCTACAACTTTCTTTACAGATGTTTTCTTAGAAATTATTTTCTCACCTGGTATATCCAATTTTCCATCTAGTCTCTTTCTTTTGGTACTCATAATTGGTCCTTGTGCATTCCTTTGAGTCCTACCTGTACGTCTTTTTATGTCCTTTTGTTCAACAAATTCTTCATTATCAGTTAGTGTAAAAGCTCTTCTATCAATTGGTCGCTGTTCACCGGGAATTGCTTCAGCTATAATTGGTTCATCATTAACATGTGCCGTCAAATTATCAGAATTGTCAATAGAAATGTCTTCACTATCAACTTGTAATTGTTGATTATAATTTTGTTCATAATCTTCGTTCAAATCATCACTAGAATCTTCAAATTCAGAATCATCTAGAATTACTGATGAAAGGTTTCGCCATCTAACTATCAGCCATAATAGAATAATAGATGAGCATAAAAATAGTCCTATGATTAATTGATTTTCTTCAACTAATTTAACGAAAGAGTTTATTTTTGATTCTTCTTTTTCCAAATCTGTAAAGTTTAATTTTGGATTCTCTGCAACATCAGAATTCCACCATAAAGTGTACAATAGTGCGCCATCTGTATCTATTTGCTGTATTAAAATCGGGTGATTTTCGACCATATGAGTTATCGATGAATCAATAACTGAAATTTGTTGGTTAATTGTGACACTCAATGGTAATGTGACGTTAGGAGAGACATCAAATATTGTTTTAAATCTAAACTTAAGTTGTTCCTTGTCCAAGGTTTGAGTGAACAATAATCCATCAATTATTTCACAGTTAATGGTGCCATTAGTAACTTGACCAACAGACAATTCAATGGAACTTCTTAATTTTTGAACATAGTCATTTTTATCCATGTTATCACAAAATGCGTTTTCGATCAAGTTTGTTTCATCATAACCTATCAAATCATCAGCGATTATAGCTTTCCGTGTCAAATTTCTGAATATATATGTGTCTATCAATGACATTGTATATACATCTTCGATAATAAGTGTATTTTCATTAATATCAATAACCATTGACCTTATAGTTTGTAAATCTGGTTCTCTACTGCAAATAGTTGAGTTAAGACAATTAAAATCCCAATCATCCAAAAATGAATCACCATCATCATCCAAGTCAAAAGTATCAGGGATATTATCACCATCTAAATCTGAACCCATAAGTCCATATCCATTAGGGTATGTTGGAGTTCCATAAATCGCAACATGATTTGTATCTGTTGCTACATAGAACTTGGAAAGCAAACCATTAGATTCTTCCATTGAAAAATCTAATGATTTATGTAATAAACTAGTAGAATGGATAATCTCAAAAGTTGAACCATCCAATGCTAATAATTTTGGCTTATTATCTGAGTTTAAAACATATAGTATATCATTATTTTGAGACCACTTCAATCCATAATTATCTCCTAAGTCTCTAGATTGAAGTGAAGTCCCAGTTAGTGTGTAAGAAAAAATGTTACCTGATTTGGTAGAAAATGCTATTTTTGCATCCATGCTACTGAAATCACAGCCAGTAATTTCCTCCCCGACTTCAATTTCAAGATTTTGTGGTTCTCCTTCATTATCCCACAATTTTAATTTGCCATTTTCATCACCTGTAATAATATAATTTCCAGTCTT
>DUKP01000198.1:0-2640 GCA_013329295.1 Candidatus Poseidoniaceae archaeon | reverse complement strand
TTGTGCACCATTATTCATATTGGGGACAACAATCCTAGTTCCATTAGGCGACCAATCTAAATTTCCTGGGCGATCATTACCTCTAGATTTTTTATCTTTGATTACCAATTGTTCTACATCAATCAATTGAATTGAATCAGGTATAGCTTGTGTGGCAACAAGGCTAACAGCAACATCTTTTCCACTCGGAGAGAATTCAATGTGATATATTTCTTTACCAAAATTAAAGCGTTCAATTAAGTCAAGAGTTGTAGTATTATGAAACTCAACATATGTGCCATATGAACTGGCAATAATTGTACTATTTTCGTTTACTGTTACGGAATTTATACGTGCATCTGATTTGTTTGAGACTGTAGTTTCAATAAAATTCATTCCAGAGGATGATGCGTTAGCAATTGGGGCACACATAATAGCAAAAATCACCACAATTAAGGTGGCGTTTCTTCTGCCATACATTAGTAATCAGTTGCTCGTAGATTGTTAACTACTTGAATATATACCCGAACAGCCAATAAATAAGTCGAATTACAATATATTGATTTAAATTCAAACGGATGGTTATTGAAGGTCGATAATTTGGGATAATCATGTCCAACCAACTTGAGCAAGATGAGCATGGCAATTACATTGTTAGAATTGGACACTCTCCTGACCCAGATGATGCATTTATGTTTCATGCTATGACTAATGGTAAGTTTCCAACTCCAGGATATCATTTCGTTCATGAGTTACAAGATATTGAAACTCTTAACCATCGTGCAATGAATCAGGAATTAGAAGTTTCAGCGGTTTCTATTCACGCATTTCCTGATATCGCAGAGAATTACAGTTTAATGAATTGTGGTGCTTCTATGGGGGAGGGATATGGTCCAATGATAGTGGCTAAATCAGGAGTTAGTGTTGAACAAGTAAAACAATCTAAGATTGCAGTTCCAGGTTTGAAAACTAGTGCCTATTTAGGTTTGAGGTTAGCATGGGGTGATGTTGATGTTGAGGTAGTTCCTTTTGATGAAATTATCCCACGAATTCTTGATGGTACTTATCTATCTGGACTAATTATTCATGAAGGGCAATTAACCTATGTTGATTATAATCTAGAAGTATTAATCGATATCGGGAAATGGTGGAATAACAAAACAAGTAATTTCCCCATGCCCCTTGGCGGTAATGTTGTAAGAAGAGATCTTGGTAAAAAAATGATGGAAGATATAACAATGTACACAAAAAAAAGTATTGAGTATGCTATCGATAATCCAGATGAAGCATTGGAATTTGCCAAAAAATGGGGTCGAGGAATTGATGATGATACTAACCGAAAGTTCGTAACAATGTACGTTAATGATAGGACAATTGATTATCGAGAAGATGGTAGAGCTTCAATAAGGCAATTCCTTTTGGAAGGGCAAAAAATTGGGCTTATTGATTCAAACTTTGATGTAAGTAAAATTAAGTTTATTGGGGCAGTTGAATGAATAACAAACCAAAAGTAAGCCAATATGGGTCTGTAGACCCAGCTCCACCTTTAATGCATGGAGAAATAATTGATTGGGAAAATTCTCTTACTGATTCAAATGTTCCAATGTTTCAGAGGATGAGAAATGTTTTCGCACTTAGAAATAACGGTTCTGATACAGCATGCTTAGCATTATGTTCTGGATTCAATTCTGATAGTGCTTTACTTCGCCATGAAGTAGCATATGTGTTAGGTCAAATGCAAAATCAGGTTGCAATACCAACATTGATTGATGTGCTAAGTAATGAGTCTGAACACGTAATGGTAAGGCATGAAGCTGCTGAAGCTTTAGGTGCAATAGGTGATTATTCTGTTAGACCTATTCTTGAACAATTTGTAAATCATCAAATGCCAGAAATATCAGAATCATGTGAAGTTGCGATTGATTTACTTGATTGGTGTAAGAGTAAAGAATACAATGAAGTTGATTGTTAGACAAATTCAATAACTACTGACTATACGATAGGACAGGGAGAAAAATGCCTCACGACAATGTACAGTTGGCACAAGCACCTAATGGAGAAATTGGCCCTAGGTGTAAGAAATGCGGCATTAGAATGACATTTGGTGCTGCTATGGTAATCGATAATAATTATTATTGCTGGAAGTGCTATGTTGAAGAAACAGGTGCAGAATCGGCTACTACTATTGTTGAAGCAGAACAAAGATTCTGGATGACTAATGAATAATCCCTCCATTGATATGGTGTGAAAATGTTTTCAACTGGCTGGGCACGTTTTGCGCATCAGTTTACAAATTATTATCGCAACTCTCCTCTTTGGTCACCTCCAAGGACTAGATTTAGGGAATGGATGTTCATACCATTCGGCAATTCTCCCCCTATTAGACACAAGGGTTTTTCAGATGTTGAAAGTGTACGTCAATTCATTACTCAAAGACCAATGCACTCTTGTTTTTACTCTACGGCATACTGGCAAAAACCATACGAATTAAAGATGGCTGATAAAGACTGGATTGGGGCGGATTTAATTTTTGACTTAGATGGTGACCATTTACCTGGCGTTACAGACAGGGATTTTCCAAGTATGATTAGTGTAATTCAAGAACAAGCATTTGCGCTATGGAATGATTATCTTGAGCCAGAATTTGGTTTTGATGAAAAG
>DUKP01000165.1:2666-8282 GCA_013329295.1 Candidatus Poseidoniaceae archaeon | reverse complement strand
ACGGTGCTGCATCAGTAACTGTTGACCAATGTGCTTCTGGTGAAACTGAAGACTGCTGGTCATCCACAGACAGCGATGCTGATAACTGGAACGTTGGTGAAGCAATTACTGTTGACACCGACTGCACAGGCGTATGCACAGTTACTGTTAACGTTTTGAACAGTAGAGAGGGTACAACCCTTGACACAACAATTATTGACGCTGAGTGAAATTCACCCAACGATTAATTGAATTATGAACTGATATATTCTGCGGAATATAACTGCTCCTCCGGAGGTTTCGGCCTCCGGGGGAGCTTTTTTTTATTTCAAAATTTATAGAGTAATTTTCTTACATCACTATGTTGATCCCATTTATGTGATGAACGCCCTCTAGAACTTCTATATCGAGCAATGAACAAATACTCAAAACTCGTTATCAGAGCACCAATTGTTGTGATAAATGGTAATTTTATGCCATTACGGAAAGTTAACCATGAAACAAGAATCAATAATTCTATCGAGGTTAATCCTGCATGGATAAGTGCTTCGTATTCCCATAGACTATGAATACCTGTTATACTGACATATATCCACCTAGTGATAGCACAAATTGCAATTTGAAACAAGATTAGTGGCACAGTTAAATGAATATAACTTTGAAAACTAAATATTTTAGCAAATTCACCATCTTCTGGTAATTTGTGTTGTTTTGGAAATCGTGATAGCATATTCTGTAAACCTTGAGCACGTCTAACCTTTTGCCTACTTTGGCCTTCAATTGTAGTTGGAGCAAAATCAATGAAAGAAGCTTCAGAATCAAATATACTTCTAAGTCCAGAGATTCTTACCAAAGATGCAATTTGAGCATCGTCTGCATTGGAATCAGTATTCAAATCAGATGGATTAATACTACCATGTCGCCACATCATGCAAGAACCTTCGAGAAACGGCGTGCTATCTACTTTAGATTCTGCTGATCTCAGCATTTCGTATAGTGAGCGATATTTGGTCTCGCCATGTAATCTAGTTTTACGATTAGCGCTACTTCCTACCGCACCTATTGAGGGATTAGCAAACCAGCCATATAATCGTTGAATTGTTCCTTCACCAATCAATGCATCAGCATCTGTCATCATTACCAGACCTTCAAAGGAATCTTCTGTTAAGTCCTCGAGTGCCAACTTTACCGCACTGGTTTTACCTAATCGTTCAGGCATTTCGATAACCTTAGTTGCTGAAAAGACCGAGGGATTGTCAATAATCCATTGCTTAACCAAAGCAACACTATCATCTGTAGATGCTGAATCTATTACTAACAAAGAGGGTTTGGTTAGATATTGTCGTTTCAAGTCATCGAGTTTTTTCTCAATAACTACAGCCTCATTCCAGATTGGTAATAGGATTACTAATTGTGAATCATGAGTTTCTTTTGGATATTCAAGAGGAATTCGATTCCAACGTTTTGCCTTGAATCTGTATATTAGCAATGGCAAAGCAACCAGTGAACCAAGGATTACCTCAGCAATGGCTGATGCTAACAACATGAATATCGCAAATGCGTTTGAGATATTACTTCTTGCACACTTTACCTGTGATTAATGTACATTTGACCACTATCCTATTGAAACCGCATAGTTAGGCTTAGGCATGCGCAGAGTATTGCATGTTGGCCCGTGTAATACGCCTGGTGGAATGGCAAAGGTAATCGAAATTTTATCACAGAACCCGCCTGATGGATGGGTTGCAGATACTTGGCAATCACACATAGTTGGCAATCAAATTACCAAATATTTCTATCACAAAAAAATGCTAAAAAACTTCGCTAAAATGATAACTGGTAAACAAAAGCCAGCACTCGTTCATATTCATACTGCTGCCGATTGGTCTTGGAAGCGTAAATCGAAATATGTCAAATTATGTAGGGAGGCGGCAATACCTTGTGTAGTACATATTCACAGCGGGAAATTCGACAAGTGGTTAGACAATAAAGATTCTAGAAACAGTATCGATTTTAGAAACACTACTGATTTTGAAGGTTGCAAAGTTGTGGTTCTTACTGAAGGGTGGCAAAAAAATTTGGCAAGTATAATTGGAGACTGTTTAGTGGTAAATAATCCAATAGATCCAAAATTAGTTTACAATCAAGAAAATAGAAAACAAAAACAGCTGCTAATGTTAGGGAGGTATGACAAAGTCAAAGGTCATGATTTTGCTGTAAATCTGTTGGGAAAACTACGAAATGAATACGATAGCAAAGTTACTTTGGTGATGACTGGAACAGATAAATTGAATGCTCAAGGCTTAGAATGTCATGAATGGGTATCAGAAGAAAAAAAATCTGTATTTTTACAGCAATCAAGTCTACTGATTATGCCTTCTAAATTTGAAGGGCAACCATTAGTAATGCTGGAAGCTTTGCATTGCGGACTGCCTTGTTTAGTTAGTGACAAAATCATTGATTTGCCAAACACGGTATTTTCTGCAAATTATGATGATATTGATAATTGGTTCAATAAAGTCGTTGACATTCTTGAGAACCCAGTAGATAAAGACGAGATTCATAACTCTGTTAGTCATTTAAATATCGATTTAATCAACAAGAATTGGCTTGATATTTACGACTCACTAATTGAATGAATAAGTTGGATTAATGATTTCACTGGTATATCCCAACTAAGATTCTCCTCAGCGAATTTCCTCGAGGATTTTGATAAATCACTTATGGAGAGAGTATTCAATTCAGATAACCATTTGACACCTTCCTCATGGAAATCATATTGCGGAACTAACTTCATCCAAGAGTAATCGCTTTGATCAAATCTATGCCCGTTATGGTCTATTCCAAATATCAATAACCCGCTTGCACAATATTCACTTCGCTTCAATGGACTTGAAATCGCCCATACATCAATCTCTGGCATCGGCAATAATCCAATAGTTGATTCTCGTAAATGTTGAGCAACCTCTTCCAAAGTCATTGGTGGATAGACTGATATTGAATCAATATCTTTAGCAATCTGCTGTAATTCATCATAGCAATCTCCATCGCCAATAAGTTTCAAAGAAATATCTAATCCATCAGAAATGCTTTTTCTAACCAGCATTGGTAATGCTAAAACTCCTCGATGTTTGTCTAATCGGCCATGATAGATTAGTTTCAGACCATCATTAGTTGGCGCTGGTGAAAAAACTTCCAAATCCACTCCTACAGGTAATTGGCAAAATTTGTTAGGCGAAATATTGATTTTTTCTGCAACAAATTGTTGATGGTGTGATGAAACTACAGTACCCTTGGCATTATCCGAGTTGGCAACCAATTTCCACGCACGTCGCCAAATAGGCCACTGTAGTTTTGCTAAAATTCCAGTATCAGCGGGTGGGCTACGATCTAAAAGAATCCATGGAATATTTGCTTTAGTTAACGCAGAATATAATTTGGCTATCAAGCGCCAATCTACTATTGCAACCGCAGGATGAATAATTTCCTGTTTAATCAACCATTTCGCCATATTTTTGCCTAGAGAGGAGGACTTCATACCAGGAAAATTACTAGAATCAATAGCAATATGTTGACAATCAAGACCTATGGTAGAATTTGGCGGGTCTTTGTTAATGAACTGAATATCATAACCATTTTTCAATAATCCCTTGACTAAGGCTTTTTGTGATGTAAAACACATATCATTTACTGAGTTAGCCGAGAACCACATGACTTGCATCATCTCAACTCCTTAACTCATACTCAACCAAAGATAAGATTCCTTGCTTTAGTTCTATTTTTGGTTGCCAACCAAATGCTGATTTTACTTTGGAAATACTAGCGCATGAAGAATCGATATCACCACTTCTCTTGCTTTGATAACTTGCTGGTGGAATCTCGATTGAAGATTCGGTTTGTGATACTGAATTACCAATTAATGTTAACAGTTCTTGGATTGAGGTCTCAGTCTGTGTCGCTACATTGTAAATATCATTTGGAGTCTCGCTGTCATCAATTAAAATCAATAAAATTAAGCTAATCACATCTGATACCTCAATGAAGTCTCTACTTTGATTACCATCGCCAAAAATAGTTGGGGAATTTCCCAAAATGATATTATCGATAAATGAAGGTATTACCGCGGCATAGTTTGAATCAGTACCTTGACCAGGCCCGTATACATTGAAAAATCTCAATACATGAACGCCTATATCGTCATTTACCATAGTTAGCAAATCTTGTTCATTTTGAAATTTAGATTCAGCATACGGAGAAAGACAATCGCCTGCTGATTCCTCTATCAGAGGCATTTGGTCGCAATTCCCGTAAACTGCTGCAGAAGATGCTGATACCACTTTTTTTATTTCACCAGTGTTAACAAATTCAATGATATTGCGAGTACCGCCAATATTTATCTCATCGTTTAGAGTTTTATTTTCCATTGATGCAGACACTGATGTTTGAGCAGCAAGATGTACTACATGAGAACACCCTTGTCCTGCCTTTGAAATTGCTGCCAAATCTCTAATATCGCCTTGGAAATAATTTGCTCCCATTTGGATCAACGTTTTGACTCTGCTATCTTCATTTGAAACAATATCAAGAATATTGACTTGGTATTGATTTGATAATAGGGTTTTGACAAGATTGTGGCCAATAAATCCAGCCCCTCCTGTAACTAAAACTCTCAAAACATCACCTCTTATTTTCTTTAGCAGTTTGATATGCTTTGGAATAATTTTGTACTACAGATTGCCATGTCCTATTCTCAATTATCCATTTATGTGCGTTATTGCCCAATGAATTAATTAAATCATCATCAGAAAGAACTCGTTCAATAATTTCTACCAATGAATCTACATCATCGGCATGATATAGCAAACCAGTAGTTCCATCATCAATAATTTCCTCAAGAGCCGGAAGTTTAGATGCAACTACTGCCTTTTTCATTGCCATTGCTTCAAATGGTTTTAGCGGTGTTACCAATCTTGTGACTCTTGAATTAGGTCTGCTTACAACAAAAATATCGATTAAATCATAAAATTGAGCAACCGAATCATGAGGCACTGGCCCAGTAATTACCGCATTATGTCCAAGCCCTAATTTGTCACAATAGTCTTTCAACTCTGTTTGACCAGAATTACTGCTCAATACAAAAAAGCGTACATCATGACCTTTAGAAGATAGTTTTGCTGTCGCTTCAGCAGTCAAATCTACCCCTTCCATCTCTCTAAGTGAGCCGATGTAACCAATTACCTTGGTTGATTTATCTCGATTTAGTAAATCACTTACTTCGTCAAATAATTCGTGTTTAGTGGATTGATTGATGATAGATTCATCCACTGCATTGGTTACAACTGTGATTTTTGCTTCATCAACTCCACGAGAAATCGCTTCTTGCTTGAGTGTCTCGCTAATACAAACTACTGCATCTGCAGAGTGTAGGACTTTGGTTTCATAATTTTGAAAACGACGATATGCGGGGCCGTTTGGCATCCATCGACCATTCGCAACTGCGGTTTCTTCCCACATTCCTCGCATTTCATAGACAAAGGGAAGTTTCAGTTTCCGTGCAGCTCTTAGTGCAGGTAGACCCACTCGGTAAGGTGTGTGAGCATGAATCAATTCGGCTTTCTCTTGCTTAGCAACCTCAAT
>DUKP01000165.1:0-2304 GCA_013329295.1 Candidatus Poseidoniaceae archaeon | reverse complement strand
ATTTTTTCTTCCACAACTTTCCAAGCCAGCTTTGTGAAATATCCTGGCGCTCTAAACAACTTGCCAACAAAACTTGGTTTGCTGTTACTATTGCTATTACGTTCTTGTTTCTGTTTGCCACTCTCTTTAATTGTTTGGCGCTTAACCAACTTCAGGCCAAAAGAAAGTTTATTCTGATTGTGCAATGGATGAACTGTTCTTAGATATTGAACACCATTATTTGTGAAATTATCGATCATAGTTTCACGCTGAGGGTACCATGGGGAAGTTAAGCCAACTACATCTTGCGGCTGATTTTGAAGTATCATTTGAGTTCTTACAGCATACCCGTTGACATCGGGAGCGCTATTAGCAAGAACATGGAGTACCTTATCCATTATAACACCATTAACAACACTAATTATACTATTTTAGAAAATTCTTTACCATCAATTATTGCTTCAATAGAGGTTTTATCATTGCCACTTTTTCTAATTTTGATATCTACTTTTGAGCCATCTTGAGTCAGAGCAAATCTTTGATAATTACCATTAGAACCAACTCTAATGTAAGGTTTCCCAGTGTTTTTCATCTTAAAATCAAAAACTGTTACGAATGCCTTATTCTCTCCAAATGTTGAAAAACCTAATACTGGATTTGAAATTAATTCTGTTCCATCATGGGAAAACCATCCCTGTAAATGAGGTTGAGACTGACCTTCAATCTCAATTATATCAAGAGGATTTGCTTCTGAATCACTAGTTAAAACTATGCAAACTGATTCTTCTTTAGAATTGTGAATCCCTACTTTGCTATTAGTATATTTGCGAATTGAAAGATGCGGAGCTATATGATTCCATTGAATATAATCATGAGATTCGCTGGAATTGATTTGATCGATTATTGCAAGAAAATGTTCAGGATAATGAACGATGGTTCTTGTATGCTCAACATCGCATTCTACCTTGTCTGAATTCTGTATTTTGTTATTAGGAATAAATGATGAAATAAGATGTTTGTGATGTACCTTTCCGGAAAAAATAGTACATTCTCCTATTTCTTCCACAAAGTCAAGACATGAACCAAAAGAATCCTGTCTAAATCTTGAATAATTTAGCCCATCAATCTCTACCGTATTATGGGCTCTAGTAGATTCGCAGTATATCCTTTCAGGTAAATCATATTGATATGTGTAAGTCCCTGCATCAACAAGTAATGGATGTCCGTTCAAATAATACAAGACATTTAGATGATCGGCATGCTTATGTTGTCTAGAATGAAATTGCGCAGAGAATACCAATTGTGATTTCCCTTTCTTAGAAGTTGTATTCTGTATTGCTAAACCACCATGATGAAATACTTTCAATCCTATTTTCAATTTTTTGCTTATTGCATGCCATCTATCTAGGCTTGCTAAAGAATTTTTACTGTCTCCTAAAGGAATTACTTCCATTTTTGGATTTTGCATCCAGTGAGATGCTTCCTCAACTTTTGAAACTAATTCTACTAATTCAGGTATATCTTCCAACCATCCCGATTCCAAAAACGATGATAGATGATTAACCATAAATAAATGATATTCGGGTGAATGCTCTTTATGCAATCCATCTACTGAGAAATGATCATTTAGCATTTCTCTCATAACTTCTATTGCTACAGAATAACTATCTTTTGAAATTTTTAGCCATGGTAAAGAACGTACTAAAGCAATCAATCCGGCTATTTGAAACAATCCGTGATTGCTATGAACTGCAATTCTTTCTCTTTGAGATAATTCTACAATATGTATTTCACATGCTAAAATAAAATGGAAAATTAACTCTTTTGGCGCCTTATTTTGTATCAATCTAAAAAGCATGTAAGGCAATTTAGTTGCTCTTTGCCCAACAGCCATATCATACCAAGCAAATTCATCAGTTTTTTGCTGCAAGATAAAATTCTTAATCCAATCATAAGCAATATTTACTGCAAAATCTAGATATTTATTGTCATCTGATTTCTCATCTGCGGAAAGTAATGTATCTAGCATTACCCATGAATGCATCTTATATCTAAAATTACGAGTAGAATTGTGTAATTCTGACCACACTGGTGGTTTTTTCATATCAACATTTTTTCCACCTGTATTAAAACCATTTTTTAATCGCATTTCGGCAGTTTTTACTGGGTCTGCTTTTTTTGCAACTGTTGCTTCAGCGAAGTATTCTACATCTGAATTATCTAATACGCTTTTATTTATTAAATCAAATAGTTCTGAAGCACTAGAATAATTCTCATCATCAATGCATGAACTAACAGCAGTTAAGGTAGATGATGTGACTAATT
>DUKP01000113.1:3230-5919 GCA_013329295.1 Candidatus Poseidoniaceae archaeon | reverse complement strand
TGGAGCATGTTGATCGATTGTTGACAATCTATTTTTCCGAGCTTGTTGCATGATAAAATAAATCATGATTAAGAAAGAAATTGCAAAAATAGCGTATGCAATCGTCTTCGTAGATGAATCATCAACCATGTCAAAGCCTAATGAATGACACTTTTCTAATTATCCATGATAATCAACAGCTCATTACCAAGTAATAGGTTTTGAAAGATGTCTCATTGAATCTTTAGGTGGTTGAACCCATTTAGAAAATGGTGGGATTCGCTCAACATTTATCCACTGGTCAGCAAATCTTTTTCGACATTTAGGGCACCTCAATAATTGGTCTTTGCCCATTGATTTCAAAGTTGAATCACATTCTGAACACTTTGGCCTGTGCTTCTCTGGAGCTGCAGATAAAACCTGTAGACGTTCTAAATGAATTGTGTTATCTTCATTTTTCATACCGTTGTATTGTACCTCATCTCCAGATTTCAGCCATTGTGCGAGTATTTTCACATCTCCTGATTCTGCGAATGCCATCAATTCATCACCATTATCACATAGAATTTTTACAGTTCCACGTTTTTTAATTTCTATAGAGTCTACTACTGAGGACATTTCATCTCCTAAGTGATCATCAGTTGCTTGATTGGTTTGAAATACAACATATCCTTCAACAGACTCTGTATTATTTGATTCGATAAGAAACTCGCAACCATTTTTTGCAGATTCAAAGGTTTTGGCTCTCAGACCAAATAATACTGGGCAGTTTCCTCTTGGTGAGATCAATACAGAATTAGATCTCAAATCTCTTGACATGAAGGTATTGGGATCTTCATCGATCTCAGCTAATCTGACAAGGTCAACTTTCCTATCACTACTTTTTTCAACAGATTTTTTTGTTCGCCAACTAATAGCCTCAAAAGTATACTCACGTGATGGCCAAGCGATTGCAGCAGTTGCACCTATCTTCCCATGGCCGCCCCATGATTTGGTGGCAGCAGGTAGTTCCACAAGAGTTACTTCTCTAGTAACACAGTCCCAATATGTGCTTTCATTTGGCTGTTCTTCAAACCACACCATTCCTGGGTCAGTAGGGCTTTGCTTTCTGTGATAATCATCAGATTGAGTTAACATGCCCTTTAGTGGTAATATGTTTTCATTCCACCACAAATCAAGAAAAGACAGTAAGACTTCATAATTGTCACCATCAATCTTAACGGCAACAGCAGCATTACCACGTGTTCTTTGTCGAGCAAAAGGGTATAACCTAACCAATCTAAATTCACTTGCCGTATATTCATCAGGGAGGTTTTGAATCAGTTCAAATAGAGTATATGTTGTACAACCGCCCCCTAAATGATCAGTATCATCTAATGCCAACCATCCCATATTTTCACCGCACTGGTTGGAAAAAATCACCTTCATCTTTGAAATTTACTAATCTTTCAATCACTTGGTGTAATCCAATATCAGGATTTACCTTATACAATCTAATACCCCTAGCCCATCCAGCACCGAGATCACTTTTTCTATCGCCAACAATCAAATCTAATTGATTAAACGGCATTATTTTATCTTTCCACCAATTTACTTTTACTGCCTCATTTGGGACTTTTACATCTATATTCATTCCTTTGTCAAGTGATAAACCATCTCTAAGATAGCAATGACCTAAGTAAAGCATTCCTGGCATTGGTTTTCGACAATTACATCGGTCAATATGCCGATGAGGACAAGTAATAATCAAATCAATATTAGCATCTTCATCAATATTTAGCAACATTTCCTGCAAACGATGATGAATTTTACCTAATTGTTTTGCATCCCATAGTCCACGTGAAATTGGAGATTGGTTAGTTACTATACAGACATAATAGCCATGTCTTTTTAATTCTCCAATAGAAAATGCTGCCCCTTCTAAGAGTGTTAATTCATCAGGACTATTGATATAATTTGAACTGCCAATGTTGATTACTCCATCACGGTCAAGATATGCAATTGCACCATTAGGCTCAATATTCGCTGGGAACTTTGTGGATAGTACTTCAACAATCGCTCCCTCCATGAGTATCGGTAATACTAATTGTTCAAGTTTTTTTGCATCTTATGCAAGTTTTGAAGTCTAACGAATGATTGGAATCATCATGGAGGCAAATTCGGTAGTTCCAATTATTGGTGCAATTGGATTAGTTTCTTTAGCAATTTCTTGGCATATGAGATCTAGAGAATCAGCCCGAATAGCACAGATTGGCTGGTTATGTGTAGGGGTTTACTTCTTTTTAGGTTCATGGAATTATCAAGAAAAAGGCGACTTAATTTTAACAGTAATGAGTTTGTCAGCTTTGCCACTTACTATCGGAATTGCTCGATGGGAAACCAATACCTTGGATTTGAGGGCAAGAAAAGCCTTGAATTGGGCGCGTGGTGCGATGGCTTATGCAGGTGGACCGTACTTACTTATTTCTCACGTACCTTGGCTAAATGTTTTGGCAATTTGGTTTGTTGCATCACAAGTTGCTTTGTTTTATCGAATCTCAGGAACTGGAGATATTCATCTTGGAGAAACATGGGTGGAAACATCATCTGGCAAAGTTACTTGGGATAATTGGGATGGTAATCGTTGGTTTAGTTCAGAAACCATTGGTGAATTTCCATTTCAAACAGAGTTAGTAATGGCTGATGGTTCATTCATTGGTATAAATTTCGT
>DUKP01000113.1:0-2837 GCA_013329295.1 Candidatus Poseidoniaceae archaeon | reverse complement strand
GATTGGCGTCGAAGAATAAGAGCGATTTTGTTTACTATCCCAGTTATTCATATATTGAATGTATTTCGTAATGTAGGCTTGATTTGGATGCATCAAACTTACACAACTTGGTCATTTTATGGCATGAGTATTTTTGAATTTGGACATAATTATGCAGCAAGATTTGTCTCACTTTTTGCTATGTTCTTCATGGCTCTAATAATGTTTGAAATCCTTCCTGAATTGCATAGACATATTGTAAGACTTCTCAAACCTTTAGGAATAATGCAACCCAAGAAAAAATCTGCTTGATTATTTTTTGATCCAAGATTGATTAGGATTGCTTCTTTGCCACATATTTCCTGAACCCATTGGGAATTCAATCACTTCAATACCATTACTATCAATCATTCCAAGTAACTGATTTGGAGGCGACTCAGGTTGGGAAAGTAATTGTTCGAAAAGATTGTCACTATTGGTTGTTTTATTATCAACAATTTCTCTTTTATCCATGACATTATCTACTTCATACGAGTCTTGTGGTGTCTCAATTTGTTGTTCCATAACCATTGGTGACTCTTGCATGTTAAGCATTTGTTCAGCCAGATTGTACTGCTTATCTGATTCCCACGCTGAATTCACATCACCTCCTCTAGAACTTCTTGATACAAGAACCAACATGGCAAGCAATCCAATAGCTAGAATTGCTCCAGCTGAATAAATCAAATCATTAGACACTGAAGGGGCTAAGTCGGCATTGTCGCCAACACCATCTCCATCAGTGTCTTTGGTTTCATCAGGATCATTTGGAAATGCATCTTCATCATCAGGAACTCCATCACCATCACCATCAAATGCATCAAAGGTTGTGTCACAAAGTAGTATTAGGATGTCGATTTCAGAACGTGATATTCTTAAATTTGAATTACTGTCTATGTCAAAGAAGTTGTACTTATTTTCATATACTTGTGATGATAATTTCTCTATGCTAACTTCATCATCTTCCGGTGATAACTGAGTAAATATCAATTCTAGTTCATTATTACATGAACATGAAATCTGCAATAATTCAGAGAATTCAATTTCACCATCAACATTGATATCAGATTTTGAAAAATCTAATTTATTGTCATTTAATATGATTGACTCAAATTCAGTTTTACTTAGTACGCCATTGCTATCTTTATCTTTACTAGTCATCTCGTTTTCGGCAATATCTCGACAGTTTTGGCTAACGATTGGATCTTGAGGTTCTTCAATTGGTTCTATGAAGTCAGAGTAAACCCAACTTGCCACAATTGTAACTTCACTGATTTCTTCTAGTGCATCAACAGAAATGTCAAATCTTCCGTTAGCAGGTAGATCTAGGTAAATCATTTGTTCTGTTCCGAATCCATCAGAAGTAAGTGTTACTTCTTCACTATCAAAATTGTTACCAGGTCTTTGTCTGCCTTCTTCGTCAAAAGACTTGTCATCTTCAAAGAAATCAAAGAAATCCTCGAAACCGAATACTAAAGAATTTCCAGTAGCAGTCATTACTAAATCACCATTACCTCCATAGGTTTGTATCATTAAATATTCACCTGGTTTTTCTAATTCCACAAAGAAATTTAGTGACTCACCAGTTGGAGCCTCAATACCTGAAATTTCTTCCCCATTGAATAACTGAATTGGGTTTCCATCATATTCCCAAACATATCTATCTTCAAAGGAAGCAGTTATTGTAACATCACCAAACACCATTTCTGTATCAAGTAAGATATACCACATTCCTGGAGTTGGATCATTAAACCCTATTTTATCACCAGAACCAGGACTGTTGCTTTTGTGCATGTAGTCATTAGTTGTTGGCGAGTCTGATAATTTCATGTAAAGAGATGCCTCACCAAAACCAGAATTAAGGTCGACAACCAATCTTTCAGTTGCTTCAGGAACATTGATTTTGAAATACTGACTTAATCCATTATAGCCACTTAGAGGGCCATATGGTATGCCTGGAGTTAACTCAATTGCATCTTCTGGCTCAATATTTTGAGGTTCAAATGACATAGATGCTACTATAGTAAAATCATTAGCCTTACCATAGGTGTATGCGGTTATGTAGTATATTCCAGGTTTAACATCATAGAGATTTACTTGGTGTTCATTTCCAGGACCAATTGACCAATCTGATTTAGTATCAATATTAACAAATTCACCAAAAATACCTACGTCGTCAAATTCCTCAAACCAAGGCTCATTCCAGCCCCAAAAAGAATTGAATGGGTCAGGGACAGTTTGAGAGGAAATTGCCAAATCAATGTTACCGCTACCACCATATGTTTTTACAGTTAAAGCTGAGAGATTTTCTGTAACATTGACATAATAATACAATACTCTATCTTCATCAGGAGCACCTCTACCAGCGTTTATTTTTTGACCAGTTACAGGTATTTCATTGACTAATTCAGTCATTTCATCTATCGAAGGGGGCGGATCTGCAATATCCATATAAGTATAAATTGCAAGGTCTTCTATGTCTGTTCTTGGAACAATTACCATCCACATAATACCTTCATCAGGCCACGACCAATCCATCCACATGTATTCTGTTACATCGTCATAAATTTCATCATAGTCCCATGAATTCGGTATGGCGTCATGACTAAAGTATGCATCAAATGAAGAATCACCCCATTCTTCACCATTATACTCAAAGAATGCCTCAATAAATAGATTCTTGGTCAAAGACTCAATCTCAACAAAAAATAGTAATTGGTCGCCTCTCTGGCCACTTATACCATATATTTCTTCATCAGAAAATAACTGGATTGCTTGGGCAACAATTGTCCCATCAGGCATTACCCATGAAGCACCTA
>DUKP01000036.1 GCA_013329295.1 Candidatus Poseidoniaceae archaeon | reverse complement strand
AAGATGGACGGAGATAAAATCAAAGTTTATGTCTCATTTTATGGCCATTGGTCAGATAGCGATTGGCAAATCTCTGGTGGTAATTCCAACGACCCAGAAGAGATTAGATTTGACATGCCGGTTGTTTATGATAAAGACCAAGGTAATACTATTAGGAAAGTCGAATTGATTTTGACTTATCCACAAATTGATGATGACTGCCAAGATGTTACTCCTGGTGAAGGCAATAACTGTCGTAATAAATTGGACATATATGCTTACAATGAAGAGGATGAAGAGGCAAGAAATACTAGTGAGACTCCATTAGAAAATCGTGATTATGATGATTGCGATGATGATAACGATTGTTTACAATTATTGCTTAGCTCATACATGTTTACTGAAACCGAATCGACATTCGGTGATGGAGAGTGGGTTGTAGCGATTCACAATGAGAAGTTAAATGACCAAAAAATCGAATCATTTGTTATTATTCTACATTACAAGTGATTTTTTTTGTTATAGAAAGCCCTTTGATGGGTAGCCATGAGGATTAACCATGCGAAGAACTCGTATCGTCGCAACAATCGGTCCTGCATCCAGTGATGATAAGACCTTACTTTCCCTGTTGAAGAGCGGAGTTAACGTATGCCGCTTGAATTATTCTCATGGTGAGCCAGAACAAAAAACTGAGTTATATCAAAGAATTAGAGCGTTAGAATCACAAATAGGTCGCCCAACTTGTATCTTAGCAGATTTACCTGGTCCTAAACTAAGGTTGGGAGAATTCGAGGGAATTCATGTCTTAGGTATGAGGAAAAAAGTCGAATTGCATTGTGGCATGGCGTATATGGAAGATGCAAGTAACAAGAAATTACCAGTACAATATGATGGTTTGTCTGCTGAATTGAAGAAAGGCGACCCAGTATTATTGTCGGATGGTCTAATCCGCTTGAAAGTTCTTTCAACAACTGGAAAACCAGGTGGAGTAGTAACTTGTCGAATTCAAGATGGAGGCCCAATTAGTTCAAGAAAAGGTATCAACGTACCGGGAACTTTGGTTGATTTACCAGCGATTGGACCAAAAGATGAGCGCGCTTTAGCACATGCACTTGATACAGGAGCAGATGTTGTTGCAGTATCATATGTTAGAACAGCAAAGGATTTGCAACCAGCCAAGGAGACCATCAAGAAGCGAGGTCTCTCGACATGGGTTGTCGCTAAGATAGAACACCCAATGGCCTTAGATCATCTTGATGAAATTTTAGATGTAGCTGATGCAGTAATGGTAGCAAGAGGAGATTTGGGAGTAGAAATACCGCTTGAAGAAGTACCGATTGCCCAACAAAAAATCATCGATAGCGCACTTGAGCGAGGAATGCCAGTAATTGTTGCCACTCAAATGCTTGAAACCATGACAGTCAATCCAAGACCAACTCGTGCTGAAGTTAGCGATATTTCAACCGCGATAAGGCAAGGAGCAACCGGTGTAATGTTGTCTGGAGAAACAGCCTCAGGTAAATATCCAGTAAAATCTGTCCAAACAATGGCCAAAATAGCCGAATCAACCGAACAAGGCTTGGAATCAAGTAATCTTACACCTGAATCAGTATCTCGCTACAAATCAACTAGAGCGGTTGCTCACGCCGGAGTTGAGTTGGCAAAGATGTCTAATGCTGCACGAATTTTAGTAGCGACAGAAAGAGGCAATGCACCGCGCTTAGTCTCATCATATCGCCCAGGGATTCCAGTCACTGCGGTAACAAATAGTATTGAGACAGCAAGGAAAGTCCAAATTTTGCCGGGTATAGATAGTATCTTGGTTGAAGAATATGATAGAGGTTCTAAGACAATGCAGAATGCACTTTCTCTTCAAGTAGAATCAGGAGAAGTCAAGCCAGGACAGAAGATTGTTGCAATTTCAGGTTCTCCAAAAGCGATAAGTGGCCTAACCAGTACTGCGAGATTGTACAAAGTTTCCAAAGCGGGCGAAATAGTTGGCACAGAATGAAATCAATCCTCAATATGGCGTACAGTATTGGGTTTTTTGCTGGCAAATAGATAATTTATCATGCGTCGCTTTCAAATAGGGGTTGTTTGTCGGAAGGCTCGATAAGGAGTTATTAATATGCCAGCTCAATGGGAAGATAAGAGTAAGCCACACCGTAATATTGTATTCGTAGGTCACGTAGATCACGGAAAGTCGACAACCGTAGGACGTCTACTTCTGGACTCAGGCCATATCGAAGAACACGTAATTGAAAAGAACGAAAAGTTAGCAGCAGAAGCCGGTAAGGCTGGTTTTGGTCTAGCATACGTTATGGACGGATTGAAGGAAGAGAGAGAGCGTGGAATTACCATCGACGTTGCTCACAAAGAATTCTTCACACCTAAGTACTACTGGACTATCATCGATGCTCCAGGTCACCGTGACTTCGTAAAGAACATGATTACTGGTGCTTCACAAGCTGACACAGCAGTTCTTCTATGTGCTGCTAACGACGGTGTTAACGCACAAACCAAGGAACACGCTTTCCTAGCAAAGGTACTTGGTGTAAAGGAACTTATTGTCCACGTAAACAAGATGGACATTTCCGGTGTTGACTGGTCAGAAGACAAGTACAAGGCTGCTTGCACAGAAGTTTCTAACCTACTAAAGATGGCTGGATTCGGTTCTCAACTTGATAAGATACCAATGATCCCTGCATCTTCTTTGAAGGGTGACAACGTATTCCACAAGAGTGACAACACACCATGGTACAATGGACCAACACTTTTCGAAGCTATCGACGCTGCTGCAATGCCAGACAAGCCAGTCGACAAGCCTCTAAGACTGCCTATCCAAGATGTGTACAAGATTTCCGGTATCGGTACTGTACCAGTCGGTAAGATTGAAACAGGTACTCTAAACGTTGGTAAGACAGTTGTTTTCAACCCATCACAAAAGTCTGCTGAAGTTAAGTCAATTGAAATGCACCACACAATGGTACCAAAGGCTGAGCCAGGTGACAACGTTGGTTTCAACGTTCGTGGTCTAGCTGCTGATGACATCCGCCGTGGTGACGTTGCAGGTTATTCTGACAGTGAACCAACATATGTTAGACATGATGAGCACTTCGTTGGACAAATCCAATTGATGGACATTCCAAAGGCTGTTTCCGTAGGATACACTCCAGTATTCCACGCACACACTGCACAAGTTGCTGTCAAGTTCATGGAACTTCTAGAAAAGACCAACAAGTCCGGAAAGGAAGCAAACCCATCATTCTTGAAGACTGGTGACGCATGTCTAATCCGTTTCCAACCAACCAAGCCTCTTGCTATCGAGCAGATGGACACATTCCCAGAACTGTCCCGTTTCGCTATCCGTGACATGGGTAAGACAGTAGCTGCTGGTGTCTGTTTGAAGATCGAAAAGAAGTAGATCTAAGATTTGAGGTTTGACGGGTTGGAGGATTAAATTTGGCTGCGGTAACAATCATCAAATTGACTGGTGAAAATCACCAAGATATCGATAGAGTTGCTAGCCAAATAAAGACAATCTGTGACGCTGGTGGAATTTCTCTTAGAGGTCCAATTCCGCTACCAACTAGAAGATTGGTTGTACCAGTTAGAAAAGCACCAGATGGTGAAGGTAGTGAGACATACGATCACTGGGAACTACGAGTTCACAAGCGTTTGTTAGAGATGGACATTAATTCCGGTAAGGATGAGTCTGCACTCAGACAAGTAACCAGAATCGAAATTCCAGACACTGTTAGTATTGAACTATCAATGAGAGTTGCAAACTAAAGTTAGAGATTCTCTACCTCTGCAACACCTGATTCGACTAACCAATCAGCCGTGTCTTTGTCAATAAAGTGTATATCATCTTCTTCTAAGATGATTTCCATACCATCGCCAAGCATAATTGGGTCTGGTAATGATTGAATTATTTTGATACGAATCATTTCATCATTATCTTTAGCAACGGTTTCTTGTTCGACTTCAAGTTCTGTATCTTCTTCAAAATCTACAGGAGTTTCTTCAGTATTTTTGCTGGCCTTTTTCTTAGAAGGTGCTAATTCCATTGCTGCCATATGCTTCTCAGTTTTTTCAGCGGACTTTTCGATCGTTTCAGTTGATTCATCGCTTGGAGTTTCAAGCCCAGATTTAACATATTCATCGATATCTGGCCATTCTTCATTGTAGATTCTTTCTTCATCATCATATTGTGAGTCAGCAATTTCAATGTCTGGTTCATCATCTTCAATAATCAATTCTGGTGGTGATTGACCAGTCAAACCCTCTGGACTTTCAATAAACGAATCCAGTTGCATAGTGCCTTTTGAGTGCTTTCTTCTTTCAATCACACCTTCTCCAAGTATGCCTCTTTGCATCGATTCCCAGTCAATTTCTTTCTTAAAGCGGTCCATTTGAGTAACAATTCCGGAGTAAAATGCCTTCTCAGCAGGATCATGACGAGCCCAATCCATCGGTGGCAAATCTTGATTGGTTCCTAATTGAGAATCTGTTCTTAATGACTGGCTAGCAAGATATTGCATCATCGTAACCAAGCGTTTACGAGATAACTCCGAGGCAATTCTTCGAATATTTGCTTGACGCTTCTGAGCATTTTGCAGGCGTAATCCAGTAATTCCATTCATTAGCATATCTTGGATTTCATCGTCTATTCCAGCGAGTAATTTTCCGACCATTTCCCAAAAATTTTGTCGAGGTAAAGGGACAGGCATATGTCTTGATGCCTGTTGTCTTCTAGTGGCAAATAATTCCTCTTCAATATCTCGCGCTTGCGCTTTGTCGAGATATCTATCCTCCGCCATATCTAAGGCTCAATTATGAAAGGACTTGAACATTCATACTCAAACATCTCATCAACTGGTTCATAATCAAAGACCTCACCTCGCGCAGCGAGGTGATATGAGATGGCAAGCCAATTAGCATCACAGAATCGTCGAGTAGGAGGGATAATCTCAATTCTACTCGTCGCTTTAATGATTGGTACACCACTGGCAAATTTTGTTAGCGGTAACTCTCAAGCATGGTCTCCTAATGAAGAGAATAGTTGGGATAGTGAAGTATCATTTTCACCCAATGGCAATCTAACTTATGTCAATGAAACAAACAGTGATATGTTTCAAGTCCCAGCTAACCACACTATTACAGAAGCCAACCTTTCTCTGTCATCTTTTTGGAATCCTGTTACATATCAAAACAGCACATTTGGTAGCAATCAATCTCTACAATGGAATGGCACTCTAATTGATACAGAGATTAAAACAAATAATCAACACTTAACTTTAGAGAAAGTCAATACTGCCAATAATGTTGACGATTTTGAAATTGTTTCAACAGTTCCAAGTGGAGGCTGGTTAACCAATGGCATTGATGGCGAGGTATGGACAATCGTGCAGAATAATACTACTCTAACGAGTAGTTCAAACATGAATTTGCCCATAAGCGGCTTTGAAAACACCTCATTTTTATCTACTACTGGAAAAGGAGATCTGCAGTCAGATGTCGATGCATGTATCAGAAGTCCAATAATTGATTTACCTCGAGTAATCAACAATTATTCACTAACATTCCAACATTGGTTAGCATTAGATACAACAGATACAATTAGTTTAAAATTTCTTGATGAGAATAATATTTGGACAGAACTACCATTTTCCAGTACTATAGCGATAAATGGCAATAGTGATAAATGGCAAAGTGTAAATATCTCGCTTGACAATCATTTTAGTCAATACCTAACAACAACATACCTTCAGTTTTGTATACAAACCAGCCAATTACCCTCATTACGTGGAGGATGGTTTATTGATGAGCTGAGTTTATTTAATGAGGGAGATCAAAAAGGTGCTTGGTTCCACGGTAATTTCTCTGGTAACTATTTGCCTAATGCAGTTTCTGAATTTATTATCCCTGCAAATCTATCGAGTTTTCCTTATCTCGATGAACTTGAAATCAATGCAAATTGGGATATTCAAGGATATTTACATGATTATCTTGTTGTTGAATTTTCATTTGATAATGGCTCATCATGGAATGTCATATCTGGGAATTACGGAATACCTGGCCTAGGAGTCTGGCATAATGGCAATTTGTACTATGCTGAATCTAGAGGGTGGGTGCCAATTTATTTGCCAATAGTTCATAATTTCACTAATTCAGGTGGATTAAATCATACCTTATTCAAATTCACTGTTTACACCAATGCTGGGATAAATTATGGTGGTTCGTCATCTTCAGGATGGGAAGGTATTGCGATTGACCAATTGGTTTTCCATCATAATAGAGGTAGTAGCCAAAGTCAAAAATATGTATTCAAAGATTTCAATTCAGCACCTTTACTTGGATTTAATTCGCCTGACGGTTGGTTGCGGACTAAATCATTAACACCTAATGAGTGGCAATGGACACAGGATATGGGTTTGAGTGCTCAGCAATTTCAAGTATTTTCATTCAATGATTATGACGAATTACCATCAGGTTGGGCAATATCATCTAATGATAACAATAAATGGCAATATGGACAAATACCGAGTACTGCAATCTACGGTCCTAACCATTGGAATTCTGGGCAGTATGGACTTGGAATCGCTTTACAAGGGAAATATACCAATGAAATGTATACTCATTTGATATCTCCTGAATATTCAATCCCATCTAGTGCGTCATCTAGATTGTCATTCAACAGTTGGGTCTGTACAGAGGCAAATTGGGATGGAGGTGCGATTTCTGCATCGACAGACGGAGGTATTAACTGGTGGTATTTACCACCACAAATTGGTACCTTTCACGACCAAATTTCAACAGCAAATACCAATTCTCCATTTTACGGAGAAGGAATTTTTGATGGTTCAAATATTGCTAACGGATGTCGAAACTCCTCATTACCTTTCCAACTTAAGCAGTATGACATCTCTAATTTATCAGGTCAAGAAGTTAGATTTAGATACAGTTTCTTTTCTGACCAATTAATCGAATTAGATGGTTGGTATCTTGATGATGTTGGTATTGAAATAGATTTATTCAAACAGAGTGGAACTTGGCTTTCTCAACCGATTTATCCAGATTCAAACTTTGGCTGGGCAAAAATCGATGGCTTGGTTAAAGAGCCAACAGGTACCGAGGTTCTATTCGACATCATAGATACTTCATCAGGAGAATTAATCGATGGTTATGCCAATTTAACGTTACCAATTGAGTTATTGTTCAATCCGTCAGAAATCAATAGTATTCAAGTCAAAGCAAAATTATCTAGCAATAATCAATTTGTCACTCCATCAATTGAGAAAATTGAAATGGGCGTAGCATCTTATTTTGACTGGTATCACGTAAAACATGGGCAACCAGAATTATTTAATAATCAACTATTATTTGTTGACGAAAATAGTGAATTAACTGCTAACTCTCAACTGGAGGTCGCTTTCAATACTAATCCAGTATGCCCCTCAATAGATACAACAATAACTAGTATAGGTGCTAATATATCTTATCAATCTGCTTATTTTACTTTTGATTATGATTATCAAGGGTCTAATTCAATAGTTAGTGAATTTCAGAATAGTTTTTCAGTACCAACTCTATCTGATAATGTCACAATTTCTTTAGATCGCAATTCAAACTTGTTGAATTTTCATTATATGCCACAATGCGTATTGCCGAGCAAAAATATCAGTGTTGGTTTAATTGACGAAACCAATATGATATATTCAGATCCAATGATAACTGGATTAAACACAATTTTCGCTACAGAATCTTTCTCAACAGTTACCGCTGATGATATTGTCTATTTGCCAGATAATCATGGAAACTATATTCTAACACTACAACCTAACCAAGTGTTAAATTTGAGTTATTATTTGTTGAACCACGATATATATCATAATTCAGTTGATAATACCGGTCTGAGCATTTATGCTGAAATTGAATCAACAATAGCTGGCGAATTACAGATTTATGGCAATAATGAGATAGTTGCAGAATATTCCGATACTGCGATAATCCATAACATAATGACAAATGAACAGTGTCAAAATAGTCAACTAAGTTCCAATTTAATCGGAATCAATGTTGGAATTGCATCTTGCACATTATCACTTCACTCAACCACAGAAATCGATTTGAAAATTAATAATTTCAAGGCTATTTCCTCAGTTAGTGAAATCCTAATCGACTTAGATCCTTACTATATTAATTCAATAAAACACCAAGTTGAGAACAATACAAATGAAGATGTAATTAATTTACCAGTTTTGATTAAAACAGATTATGGATCTACCACGACAAATCTTGCTTACAAATCTTATCAACATCAAATTGACCGAGTAGAAAATATTGACCAAATTCAGTGGTTACCTGGTCAAGAATTAACCATTCAAACCTCACACGTACGGTTTAATCCAATTACCATGAGTGAAAACGGATTTGAATTTGATAGTGTAGAGTTGATTGCTTCAATAGATTCAACAATTACCGGAGCACAATTTGTTATTGAAGTCTCCAATCTATATTCAAATACAGTCTCATTTAATACCAAAATCGGTGCAAATAAAATTATACTGAATCAAGCAAAATCAAATGTCAACTGTAATGAGGGATATTGTATAATCAATTGGACATTACAGAGCAC
>DUKP01000176.1 GCA_013329295.1 Candidatus Poseidoniaceae archaeon | reverse complement strand
AACACTATGAATGACATCAAAGACATAGATATCGACCGTGAGGCTCATCCTGAAAGACCATTAGCATCTGGAGCAATTAGTATTGGTAGTGCTAATAACTTTGCAAAGTTATTGTGGCTAATGAGTATAACTTGTGTTGCTTTAGGGGCTTATTCTCTGCATAGTGATGATAAATCAATTATTGAATTAGTGTTGATTTATGTCATTGCCATAACCCTGATGATGACTTATGATCATGGCCCTACATTGAAAAATACAGGTTTGAAAGGCAACATATCAATTTCAATAATGGTTGGTGCAGTCATCCTATATGGCGCTGCAAGCGTTGGTAATTTGTGGACAAGTCTTGTTTGGTGGACTGCAGGAGTAGTATTCTTTGCCAATCTTGCCAGAGAGATTATCAAAGATTGTCAAGATATGGAAGCTGATGAAGGAAACCGACAAACATTACCGATGTCGTTTGGTTTGGTGAAGTCAAGAATGGCTGCTTATGTCGTGGTAATGGCTGCTTTAGTTTGCCTTTACATACCATATTGGAAAGGTCCGTTTGAATTCAATCAATTATTTTTCCAGACACCAGCAATCCTGATGTTAATTACTTTGAATAGAGAATTAGCAGAAGGTAACGATTACCAAGCTGCATCTAAAATTAGAATTGCAATGCTATTAGGATTGGTTGGATTCATAGTTCCAATGTATGTTTAATCATTCGAGTCCCATGAAATCGCCCATGGTCTCCCAAGCCTCGAAACTTACTAAGTAAGCAAGTAATGACATCTGAGCCCACATACGATTTTCTGCTTGGTCGAAGACAATAGAATTATCATGATCCATTACCCAATCAGTGACTTCGTCGCCTCGGTGGGCAGGTAAGCAATGCATAAACTTCCAATCATCATTCATGTTACTCACTAATTTTTCATTAACTTGAAATCCTTCGAAAGACTTCATTTTATCCTTCATGTGCTCTTCGCCCATTGAAATAAAAACATCAGTATATACTACATCAGCACCAGTAACCGCTTCAACTGGATCGTTAGTAACAATAACTTTACTACCATTTTTATCAGCCAAATCCTTAGTTCTTTGAACAACATCCTCTGCTGGCTCATAACCTTCAGGAATTGCATAATGGATATCTATTCCAAGCATGGCACAAGCAAGCATCAAATCATGTAGTACATTGTTTCCATCGCCAACCCAAGCAACCTTCAGGCCTTCTAAATCAGTGCAATGTTCTAAAACAGTCATCAAATCTGCTGCTGCTTGACATGGGTGGTGCTTATCTGAAAGTGCATTCAATACTGGAACATCAGCATATTTAGCTAACTCTGCAACATCGTCATGCGAAAAACACCGATAGGTCATAGCACCCAAAAATCTTGACAAAACTTGTGATGTATCTCCGACCGTTTCTGATTTTCCTAACTGAATATCATTCTTCAGTAGAGTTAATGGATATCCTCCCAATCTATTGATGCCAACTTCGAAGGATACTCTCGTCCTAGTACTCGGCTTCTCATAGATTGAACCAACTGCTAGCGTATCAAGTGGTAAGAAATTGATTGCAACATCATCTCCCTCTTTCCAAAGTCTCTTGAATTCAATTGCCCATTTGAGAATCATCTCAAAGTCTTGTTCTACATCATCGATTGCCAATAAATGTCTTGTCATGAACCTTCGAGTTCAAGGCGGCTTCTAAGATTTCTTGAATGAAAATCAATTTCTTTCGTGTTCTATATCTTGAGCAAAACCATCTCTTGCATCACCCATTCCGCCGAATAAGGCTTGAGCAAAAGTAAGTACATCTGCAAGCCCTTCTTCTAGCTCTGATGATAGTGGAGTTAATCCTGGTGCTTGAGCAAATTCTTGCATCATTCTAAGTTGATTGATAGCAAATTCTGTTCTTTGACCACCAGCCTCATCGTAAAGTGCCATCTCAAGGATTTCTAATCGTTCGGACCACTCAAGGATTTTTTCTAATTCCTCAGGTTCAAGAAGATCTGACTTTGAAAGAAAGTTCTTGGTTGGAAGACCTAATCTAAATTCAACAATACTCGACAAAAGCATCTGTGAAACAAACCCAGATGGTGAGCGTGAAAGCATAGGATCAAAGAGATAGATTATCGCTGATTGGTTTCTACCAAGCACCTCAATCAAGTGGTTACTTGCTTCTCTGAAGGCAAATAATTCAACTTGTCCAGGAGTATCGACTATCATCAATTCACCTGACAAAGCATGTAATTGTTCTGCAACATCACCTGCTTGAGCAGCCAGCAAATCAGCGGCTAAAATTTGAGCACCATTAGGTCCCAAATCATATTCAGTCATTACCTCTGTCAATGATATTAGATCTCTTACATCAAATTCAGCATCATAGTGAACTCTTTCTGCTCCAGGGTCTAAGTTTACTGCGATTGCATCGGTTTCCAAAAAACGTGACCAGCGTTGAAATGCAGTTACTAAAGATGACTTTCCAGCACCAGCTGTACCGACAACGAAGATTACAGGAGGAGTACCACTATCAAGACCGACCATGTTCAACGCTTTTGCGCCTCATAAATCAAGTTGCTTATTACTACCAACAAATATGTCATAAATTGACCTTTTTTTGTCAAACCTTTGGCCATAATAGTTATGTGCTACGCACAAATGGCAGAACTGCCGCATTGTTATTTTGCGCGGAGGAATCAAAATGTCAGAAGAAGAACCGCCTATGCCCCCTGGATTGCCACCTATGCCACCTATGCCAC
>DUKP01000080.1 GCA_013329295.1 Candidatus Poseidoniaceae archaeon | reverse complement strand
AATTACTGCAACCACTATTCCTCCAAACAGCCCTCCCCAAGTCATGCCGTTAATTACCCCAGCATTTCCTGCCTCCAAAGCGTCAAGTGCAACGTAAGCAGCGATGAAAGCAACTACCGTAACAACACCCAAAAGGTAAGCTAACTTACCAATGGTTCCTTGTAGTGTCATTGTGTTTTGACCTTGAATATTTGACCAGAAATTTTGTGTCATTACCGGATTGCTTGTACTATAGCGCATCGTTATCGTATGTGCTAAGACAAAGTCCTTTGTCAATCTTGCGATATTATTGGTTATCTTGCAGTTGTTCTTGGTAGTATTCTTGCAGTTGCTCAATTGTCCAACCATTGTCAAGATATCTTTGGATTACATCTTCACCCCAGCCAGGGAATTTTGCGAGATCAGCATCACTAATGCCACTGCTTGCTTCACTAGCCACTTCTCCACCACTGCCGTCTAGGACTGGCATAGACCACTCTTCAGTGTCAACTGCTTCTGAATTTTCCATCAACATCATTTCTTGTTCCTCAATACTAACCAAATCCTTTGCTTGACTCGCTTTGCTTTCTAATTGTTTTAGGATAAGGAATGCTCCAGCACAGAAGATTGCAGCAACGAGCATAACTATCAGCATAGAATTTGAGCCTGTATTATCTTTCTCGCCATCACTGGCATCAGCGTTGTCAGATAACTGTTCACTTGAACAACCATCCAAATCAGTCAGTCCACCCACTTCGGTATCAGGACACAAATCAAATTTGTTTAGAATACCATCTAAATCATCATCTGCATCTGGGTCTACAGTTTGATTATCGTCTGGCTCATCAGTATCTATTACTGCAGATAAGTCACAACCATATTTGTCAGTATCTTTGATGCCATCTCCATCCGCATCTTCCAAGTTTAACGCATCAAATATTGCAACATTTTCCACACTGGAATTAAGTGCTGTACTTTGAGCCCAAGCTATCTCTACTGAATCAATAGCACAATCACCGTCAGTATCAGCGAGAAGAGGATGACCGCCTTGCTTTTCTTCATCGGTATTATTCACGCCATCACCATCTGAATCATACATGTCTTCAGTCATTCCGTTTGGCATGATTCGCTTGGTACGGTTTAGGCCGTTTGCAACTTCCCATTTATCCGTAAGAGAGTCTTGGTCAGTATCGGTAACATTGTCCAATCTATTCCAATCTACATGCCAAGCATCAAGATAATACTGAGTAATAGCGGCAGAGTGTATTATGACCCCCATTTCACGATTTCTATTCATTGCAGAACTACCCATATTGATTGAAGATACAAGTACGCTCTCACCATCTACAATTATTCCTTTATTGTGTAATTTTGAGACATCATCATCTTCACTCATTACGATTGCAGATGCATCTAATCCTTGGGAGCCATTCCATACTTCATTGAATAAATCTACAACTTCTTGGTCATCATCGTCCAAATATGCTCCGTTAATTATTAGATGTACTCCAACTCCATTCATTGCCACATCATGAAGAGCAGTAATGATTGGATTTTCATCTCCCCAACCATATGCCCAGTCAACATCAAGTGTTTGTTGAGATAGTAAGACTTCACTATTTGCTGAACGAATAAAATCAGTTATTTTGGTTACACAATTCTCAGGGCAAGTCAATAATTCACCAGAAACACTGGTTTGAATTGCGGCTTGTACTCCGCCACCTCCAATTGTATTCGGTGCGTAAAAATTGTATTGATCATAATCACTTAATGACATCATTTCAGACCAATGAATATCTAAATTGAATTGTTGATCAACCATATGTGCAAGTTCTAAGTTGTCAATAATAATACTCCATTCTACATTGCCTCTAACTCCAGGGGCTGGTACAGAAGAAGACTTCCAATTGCCCGAAGACATCCAAACACTGCTTGAGTCTCGTACTGCAACTTTACTGTGAAGATACAAGTATGGCTCATCACTTCCAGTATTGAACTCATAAACAGTAGCACCCGCTTGGATTAAGGTGTAAGCGAAATCATTTTTGTATTGCAAATCTGTTTCAGACCAAATGTTACAGTTTATACATCCAGAATCAAGCATTAATTCTACACTAACTCCTCTTTGCAAAGCATCCAATAATGCTTGAACCAAGTATGCGTCTTGTAATTGATACAATTGAATTTTCAAACTTGTTTGGCTATCATCAATGAATTGTTTCAATTCAAGTAAGCCATTTTGCGGACCGATAATTGGTACTATAAGTGCCTCGGATTGAGCAAACTCAGATTGTAAGCACAAAGTACCCATGCTACCTGTTATCGACCAATGATGCTTCCAGTCATCTGCTGTATCAGTGTCAGGTAAGTATGAGCAACCATCACCTCTAACATAGACGAATTCATCATCAGAAACACTGGATGCTGGAATAGAAATTGCCTCACTGCTCCAACCATCTTGGCTTGCAGGGCCACTGTCAAAAACAAATGTGTCTGACAGGACGCCATTAGGATCTTTCAAGGAAATAGCAACTCCA
>DUKP01000027.1 GCA_013329295.1 Candidatus Poseidoniaceae archaeon | reverse complement strand
AGAGTTTGCCAATCGGTGTAAAAAGAGTCAGCAAACTTTGCTACTTCTGCTTGTTTTGATGGTTTAATATCACAAGCATGAATTGCCGAAATAATTCCTTGCTGTTTCAAATTGTAGAGGGTTTTGAGATGAGTCATTCCCCATCTGCCACAACCAACCACGCCAACGACAGGTCTCATGATGTTATCAGCGGTACTCAGTCGGTTTGAGAGGGTTGCCCTGTTCGTCGACATCAGCAAAAACAAAATCTTCCGGTGTTTGAATGTGTGCATAATCGCCTAAATTTTGTTGGTGGAAGCCTTGGCTTTCATATACTTCTGGTGAAAATGAATAGCCTTCAATGCCGATATATTCCGCGCGTGAAACTCTTGTGGTAATTCGATGATAACCGTGATGCCACAGTGCTAACGCGGTAATCGCATCTTGGCTTGTAGCAATCCGAAATGGTATCTTTGGAAATGGTGGAGTTACGCATTTCTCAGGAACCAATCGGTTTTCTTTACTTATCCTTGCTCGATTTATCCACTTGCGCATGAATAGCCATCTAATTCTTCTGTGAGCCCGATTTGTGTAGGTTGATTTGGTTAGAAATCTTGCTTCATATGCATAGATAATGTGTTTGATTTCATCCCATACTTGCTTAGTGATAACATAAGCCCAAAAATGGCGATTGGTTGCAATCAACTGATTTTCTTGCTTCAATTGTTGTTCAATTGATGCAGAATTAATGTTGTAAGCTGTTATTGTGCCAATATCATCATACTTACTGGCCCAATTGGATATTTTAAAAACCGTCTCAACATAGTTTTCACCAAGTACTAAATCATCTTCGAGAAGTAAAACTCTATCATAGTTTAATTCGTCAAAAAGGCGTCTACGTGCATCGATTAAATGACGTCCTATGCCCCAATTATTTACTCTACAAACGATTGTTGCATCTGAAAACTTAGAGGCTTTGATCAACTGTTTGATTTCCTCTTGTTTGGCATTGGGCCCACCATCGACATAGACGAAAATATCGTGATCATAGGCTGCTTTGTTTTTCTCAAGGCTTGAAAGTACCTTGGTAAAGTAATCAATTCTATTGAATCCTAACAACAGAATTGCCGATCTCAACTGCAATCCCCTCTATCAATCTCTAACTGGAGTTGCGCCATCATCATCTGAAGATTCACTCTCGGCTTCTTCTTCGCCTTTATCTTCTTCTTCAGATTCTACAGGGCCTTCTTCTACAACTCGGTAATAACTTTCATACGGATTTTGATATTCTAATTGAAGGCTCGCCGAGTTTTCCATCGTGGTCAAATTAGTAGCTGTAATTCCATTTGCTGAAATTGCATAGATGTAATTCCCCATGAAGATAGAACGACGGATATTGTATGAATTCCACCAGTACTGCTCAGAATCATAGAATTCTGAATGGTCTACTTCGCCGTATGATGTCAAACTAGTCTCTGTAACATTGGTAATCATCAATTTGCTAACCCATTCTCTTGGACATTCTGTATAGGTTCTTGTTTCATAATCATAATAGCCGCTAGTGTAAGTGTTCATTGGAACCGCAAGCATCGATTTTGGCGCCCAATATTGGAATGCTTTATGCTCATAAGTAGCTTCTGAATTTGACCAAGACCAACATGGATTATTTTCATCTTCTACAGGGGAGATTGTTAGTGTTGTTGTTTCAAGTGGATTGGTGAAATCTGAGACATCGAATAGTGAAAGACGGACATTGCTCCAATCTAATCCTTCACCTGTCTCAAGGTCGGCTGGACCCATTCCTATTGTCAACAAGGTATCCTCGGAGATAGGGTGAATGTAAGTTGAAACTCCAGGAATCTTCAACTCTCCCATGATGACTGGATTTGTAGGGTCTGACAAGTCGATTGTCCAAAGTGGATCCATATTCTCGAAAGTCACGATGTATGCTCTGTCTTCAACAAATCGTGCGCTCCAAATTGTCTCATTTGGCGCAATGCCCTCAACAATACCAATTTGTTCCAGTGTAGTATGGCCTGTCGCATCAGTGGTTGGTTGAAGAGTTACAACATTGGAAGTCATTGGTTCTGGGTCGGCTAACCACCATCTGCCCCATTGGCCCTCTGTTGAAGCGACTCGAATTACTCCTTGATATTCAGATAGAGAGAATTGATCTTGGATAGTTCCGTCTACCCTGCCTGATGCGATGTATTCTGTTGTGCCAGGATCGCTGATGTCGAACATGTGAATGTTTGTTGCTTCATCAGAATCGTCAGAGTTCCAGAACCACCAAGAATCCCAGGATTTCTCGGCCAGTATCAATGCATCTGCTGAAGAGTAAACCAATGGGTAATTTCCTATTATGTGGTCTGCTTCAAAGTCAAAGTCTGCAGCAGTAATATCAAAAGAAAATATGCTGTTGATACCACGGGAAAAGCCATCCTGCGGGGCAACAAAACTTGCACAATCATCATTGGTAATTGAATGAGTTAATACTGAATCTCCTTGACGTTCATAGATTCTTGGAACTAAGTCTGACAAACTCATATCGGCAATAACTTCCTCATTTTCAAGCATGGTTTGGTAGGCTACTTCTTCTCTGATTTGTAATCGTAATGGGTTATCATAATCAAGACTCCAATATCCTTCAGGAAGGTCAAGCCAACTACTCAAGCCCCTGGTTTCCATCCAAGCATGAGTAACTGTTCTAATGGTGCCATCAACTTCTCTGGCAGTAATGTAAGAACCTTCAATGAATAACTCTCTTTCAAGCTCTATATCGCTTCTATCACTAATATCAAACACGCTGAATTTAGTCAAACTATAGGTTCGCCAAGAGGAGTATTCTTCATCCCATTCCATTGCTTGGTAAAGCGGATTGCTCGCTGGAATATTCCATGAAGATACCGATGAAATTACTACTAATCTGTCACCATCAAGAAGCATTGATTGGGGATTGCCTTCAATGGTTGTATTTGATTGATAAACCAATTCACCAAACTCTGGAACACCCATAATTTCTAATTTTTTACCGTTCAGGAAATAGATGTAGTAGCCATCAGTTTTCACTACATCTGCCTCATCAACACCGCTTTCCTGATTATTTGTTCCTGAAAAATCAGTGCCTTCGACCCTCCTTGTTGTGGTTGGTGGGCTAGATCCGCCTGTTGCGCTATCATCTGCTTCGGCCATCATGCCATCCTCTAGTATCATATCATCCCAGAAGTAGTAATATTGTTCTTCTACCGCTTGTAATAATTGAATGCGATAATCTTCGAGAATTACATCTTTGAGCCTGTTCTCTAAATCATCACAATCGTCAAATTCAACTAAATCTGGCGTTGAAACCGCTCTAGGAACAATGGTTTTCCAGTCCAAAGGAAGGTCGATGTCAGGTATCTCAACTTCCTCTTCCAAAGCTCCCAAACAACCGGCGGTAAAAAATAGTGAAACCATCAGCATAGCCATGATTTTCTTCTGTTGCATAGTGTAGAAACATATTCAATTTGGTTATCAACTAATTGGTTAGATGCTTTAGTTAGTTTATGATTGAAATATGGATAAGTTTATTTTTTTACATAGTCTATATACGCCACGGTCATAAATAAACTCCATTCAAATCCTAAACAAACCTATTATTAGTTAGGGAGGCGTGGTCAATTGGTGAAAGAAGGTATCTTGATAGCGGTTGAAGGCTTGGATGGTAGTGGCAAATCTACTCAAGCAAAGCTACTGCTGAATTGGATTCGTGCCCTAGGTTTGCCTGTTCACCACACAGAATGGAATTCAAGCCCATTTATCAGGGCTGCAACCAAGGAAGGTAAAGATAGGAAGAGATTGAAACCAATGACCTTCCATCTAATACATGCTGCTGATTTTGCCGATAGATGGGCCCAACAGATTGAGCCGATGTTAGAAATTGGTGGTATTGTCATATGTGATAGATACAAGTTTACTGCAATGGCTAGAGATGGAGCGAGGGGTGTTTCAAACGATATAATCGAACAAAACTACTCCTTTGCTCCAGAGCCTGACCTCACGATATTTTTTGACATCCCGCCAGAAATTGGCTATCAGAGAATAATATCTGGACGACCATCGCTTAAGTGGTATGAAGCGGGTTTGGATATGGGGTGGACTCATGACCCATTTGAATCATATAAAATTCTTCAAGGTAAGATAAAATCGATTTATGACGGATTGGTATCTGAGGGAAGAATTGAAAGAATTGATGCCAATGGTAGCGTAGCTGAAATTCAAGCCAGAGTTAGAAAATTAATTAGCAACAAACTCGATTTCACTAATATCGATACAATAGATGAAACTGACCGGATGGCGGAAAACATTCGGTCTTCATCATTTGACTGGATGCAATTTCATGAGGACGGTGAGTAAATGGGCAGCAGTGGTAAATTGATCGTAATTGAGGGGCCAGACCATGTGGGCCGGTCACTACATGCTCGCCTTTTAGCAGAGCGATTAGAAGCCCATGGGGTAGCAGTCTCAACTATTGGCTTAGCACGTTCGCAGCTTCTAGGCGAGCTTATCAAATCCCATTCAAATGAATTACATCAATTGAATTGGCGCACTAGATCTTTGCTCTATGCAACCGACCTTAATGACCAAATAATTCATGAATTAGAAACACTATTAGAAGCTGGCTTCGTTGTGATTGCAGATAGATATACACTTACGCCGATAATTAGAGAAAAGATAAGAGGTGGTAATACTCGTTGGATAGAGGGGCTATACAATCAGGCTCCAATGCCCGATTTGACAATTGTACTTCATGCAGGGGGAAGGCGTCTACTAAATCGAATAATTCACAGTAATGATTTGGCATCATTGAATGGGTTTGAGGCGGGCATGGATTTGAATATCTCGCCATCGGTTACGAAATCCTTCCTAGAATATCAAAAACTGCTGAAAGCAGCCTTTGCTGAATACGCCGAAGAGATGAACATGCCAATAATCCCAACAAAACAATCTGTTGAGCAAGTCCACAAAGAAATTTGGAGTCATGTAAAACCAATCGTGGCAGATGTACTTCAGGTTTTCAAATAGTAATTGAATTTGCCAAGTCTGCCAAAGGGATTCTTATTCTAGGTATTAGAAAATCCACAGTATGTCTCGTTGTTTTCGGGGGATAAAGGCGGTGGCTTTGGGCCCAAAGCAACACATCTTGCTTTGTAACATTAGAAAAATCGCTCCAGGGCCATAGCTCTAGTTTGATATTATCATTGTTTAGATATTCAACTTCTATAACTGGAATGAGGTTAAGATTTAATTCGATGCTTGCTCGATATTTATGATGCCCATCAAGTATTGTTTTAGTAGTCTTATCAATTAAAATAGGTTTGTGAAAAAACCCTTGTTTTACCAGCTTTTCCCGCATCTCTTGCAAACGAGTCGGGATAGTTTCCTCATGGGGCAGCAAGATGTCGATGTTAATTAATGACCACTCCATATCTCCGTTTGAGAAAAGTTCGCTATTATTTATTGGGGGCAAGTTGCTCATCATATAAGCATCAATTCCCATATTCCTACAGAGCCAGAGTCCTCATTGGCTACTAATAACAACGGAGTCCCTGTTGGGGAAACATCCGCTGAAACAAATTCCATATCCTCGGGGTTTGAAGAGCCGTCCACTTGAATCCATTGTTGGAAGGTGGGATTATTGGGGTCTGTAATGTCATAAATCATAACCCCGAAACTTCTCTCCATTGATACAAAGAGGTACTGTCTTCCATCAATTTCTCCAACCTTAACCCCTTCAGGTTCAATCCCTTTATTATCATCCCTAGTATTCATCTCATCGACAAGGTGTTGGCCGTTATTGGTTGAATATTGAGAGAAGTCATGTCCACTATCCCATACCATTTCCAAATCTGTTGTCCAAATGGAGAACGACCTTGCCCCTACTCCGCAGATATAATCTAAATCGCCATCACCATCATGGTCGCCGCAATTATTTGGTACGTTCAGCCTTCCTAACTGGTTCATTTGTTGCATGTTAGCAAAATCCGGAAACCGCATTGGATCGAGGTTTGTTGAAGCAATTCGTATTTCTTCATTTAGGCCGATTTCTAAAATTCCTGATGAACTATTGAAATATCGGTAATCGCGGAGGTCTCCCTCATTTCCAGTTATCAAGTAAGTCACCCCATTAACTGTGTAAGAGGTTATTCCATCCGGCATATACATCGACATAACTGGCCAAGGTTTTGGATTGTAAGCATCTTCATCGCTAGCATCGAGTGGATGTAATCTAATATTTACGAATCCCATCGGGATATTGGTTTCAGTAGGCCCGGAATCGGTCATGATTGCTAATTTTAGTTCCCCGATAGGATTGAATTGCCAAGTTTCGGCATCCTCAAGGATATTGAGTAAATCAATCGGCCCGCCGTTATTGTCAAGCTCACACAAGTTAGCAATAGCAATTGTTGCAACATAAACTTCCAATGAGCCGTCATCAGTATATGCTATCTTGCCCTGATTATTTGGACAATCAATTGAAACATCTACTCCTTCTAAATCTTCTAGATTTGCTGGGGTTTCGTGAGTTGAGAGTATCTGCCCTGAAAAATCCCTAATCTCAACCATATCGGAAGAATCATGAATGATTATCAACTGCTGATTGCCAATATAATCTAAACCTGAAATATCATCGGTCTGAGTTGGTATAGTTGAAAAAGATGTAGTGCTGAATTGTTGGTTTGTTTTATTCAACCAATCGGATGATATTGCATATAGATGTAAATCATTGTCTGTTTGACTACCTGCTACTAGGAAACCAAATTCGTTTGATTGCCATGCCGTATCTCGATCTGTGTCTGGAATGAATGTTAATGATTCTAGTCCTTGTCCATCATCGTTATCAACTGGTAAATCACTCAGGAAGACGATTGAATGTGTTTCGAAAGTAGTTGAATAACTGAGAATCTCGACTTGAGTGGTCGATTCGTCTGCAGCATAAATTATTCCGGCTTCATCACACGTAACTGCTTCATAGTCAGTACCAGTGGTGTAACTATCGACCGGAGTCCCTTGTTCATCAATCATATGTATTGACCCACTATCATCGGCTATCAGATACGCAGAGTACGCTGCACAATAATTTAGACCGCTCCCCTCTCCTGAACCAAGTAAAGTGCCGAGTGAGGTGAACGTAAGTGGTCCATCGTTAACAACAGAGTTCAAACTATTATCAATTGATAACATGTAAGGAGTGTTAGAAATTGTTTGAAACAACCCAGAGACGCTATTACCTACTATGGTTAGTGCTTCGGGCTTATCGCCATATCTATCGCCAAGTTCAACAAATGGCGATTTCAAAACCGGTTTCAGTCCTTGGCTTGCAGCCGTTGGGCCTGCTTCACCACCAACATAAGCAGAGTTTGGACTGGCAGGTGAGAGAGCGGTAATGCCAAAAATGTTGGAAGAATCTACCAATCGCCCCCATGATGTATCAACGCTGAGTGCTGGGACGATTACGATATCAACAACATTACCAGCCGAGTCTTCCATCGTAACTGATTCGCCGCCGGATGAGATCTTAATCGGCAAGTGATGTGCTCCATTCTCGTCTACTGTAACGGCAAAATCCTGGTTACCATCATTGGTATCATCGGCGAACAGCAGTAAGTGCGAGTTCGCTTGGATTGACGAACCGGATGGGAAAGTGTATGATTTTGCTGGGTCATCATAGAATTTCCAACCTGTTAAATCAACCGCAGTGTCTGTAGGATTGAATAGTTCAATATAATCTGAGTCGGTTACGCCTCCTTGAAATGGATTTGGTGGCCCAACAGTCACCTTACTTGCTATCTCATTGATGACAATTTGATTGTTCACTAACGTCGATGATGGATCAGTGACTGGTTCATCAACTTCTACATCGTTTAAGTCATTCATTGACATCGCTTCTAAGACACCTGCTTCGGTGACAGAAGACTCCAGTTCGAGTAGGTTGGTGGCTGACGAGATATCAATTCTGAATACCCACTTACTAGCCTCGGGGCCTGTAAGTGAGTCTCGTTCAATAACCAGCAATTCATCTTGATTGATGGCAACCATAGAGGTTACTTTATCCATTTTTCCACCCGCAGAATAGGCTCCGTCTGTTAATTCAACTGGGTAGAGGTATTGCCCTGTTAATTCCATAATCGAGAGATCTATTTCCAACAGTCTAATCCACCGCTCGGTAGTACCGGGCGTGCTCAATGATGTCTGCGTCATGGCAAAAGCAGTTGATCCATGGCAAGCAACCGCTTCAAAGCCCTTATTCGACTCAATTTCTGCAATGGCTTCCGGAAGTATTGCTATATCCTTGTCACTCGCTTGGGCTATGGTTAAATTTTCTGGCACTAATCTTGCTAGACGATTACCGTCACCACCAAAAATTTGTAGTGATGGGATGCTTTCATCCCCAAGCAAAAATACGTTCAAGTCATCGACATTACAAACGGTTAGATCTTCAAAATCACCTTCTTCATTCAAGGTGACTAACGGTTCAGCGTCGATTGAAATTTGTTGGTTTATGGCGTCATATCTCATGATTGAAATTTCTGAACTACTATCGGATAGTAACGCGTAAACTTCCTGTTGTTGCTCATCTGTTCCGAGAAACAGGAGTCCTGAGGTATCTGTAACTGGAGAGTCTGCCCAAATCATTGGGTTATGGATGGCTGCACCGGATGAGTGTGGCTTAAATCCAAGTGGCATTATTCTGGTAAATTCGCCGTTGATTACATCGAGTTCAGCAACGGCATTAGCTTCCTGTATTGCAACCCAGGCCATAGTTGAATCTGGTGAAACAGTAATATATTCTGGTTCAAAATCTACGCTTAAGTTTGCACTAGGTCCAAAAACCCGAATCCCCAGCGCAGCTAACTCCTCCCTTTGACTTTCGAATTGGTGGAAATATGCATGCTTAACATCATCTTGATTTAATTCATCCAATGGCCCACTGACGTCTATGATAGTCACACTACCTTCTGGGTCTGCCTTGTAATCTGCTGATGGTTGCCCTTCATTGGCAACTAAAATTGTGTTACCATCAGGAGTGAAGGTAATCATATCTGGTTGATATCCGGCGTTAACAATTGCTAGAGCTTCGCCTGAGGTGTCAATGAAATAAACCAAACCAATCATTGGTTCATCCTTGATGATTGGATATTGGATGCCGCTAATTATCTCATATTCGGTTCTCTCTTTATGAACCGCAATCGCAAGTGTACCGTCAGAATGTCTAATATCGATGCTGTTTGGCTCGCCTATTCTGGAAAGGTCAACTCTATCTTCTAGGACTGGAAAGCTTGGATTGCTCATATTTACAATATCGATTGATTTTTCCAGTACGTTTACCAAAAATAATCGTTGAGTTACGGGATCGTAAGCTGGTATTTCCAGCGTACCAAAGGTTCCTGCATCATGGTCATACATACCGAGAAGGCGTGCAGATAAGGTTTGAGCCTGCGCTGGAGAGCCATAGTTGATTGTTAGCCCATTGCAAATTTCTGAGTTGTACACCATATCCGTTCTTTCAAAAGCCGTGGTGGAAGTGCATCCTTGTCCGGCAAGAATTAACGAACGGTCGTCTGAGCATGTCAAAATGGCTTCACCGTTAGCTAGCAACGCAATTTTACATCCTGAATCCAGATTGATAAGCCGCTCACCAACTGGATAATACTCAATAGTAACTGATTTGTCATCGCATTTAAGTTTCAAATCTTGGTTATTGGTAATTTCATAATCACAGTTTTGAATGTATCCTGCATCAACTGTTAACATAACCGAAAGAGGTACACCATTAGCCCCAACACAAGTGAGTTGGGAATTATTTGCATCTAATACACACTCTCTCATTTGAAAATCTGGTAACGGAGTGTATACTGTCTCTATTTCGTTTTCATTAGATACGCACCCCGTCAAAAACATAGTACACAAAATTGCTACAATAAAAATTGCTTTCCGCTTCATAATTTCACCTCACGTCAAACCTCTTACCTCGTTATTCATCAGTACAGTATATTCTGTATGCTCGATGTGAATTCTAACGTAACAAATTGGGAATTCGTCTCCTGTTCCGCAAATATCTATTCCATCTTCCATCAGCAAAATGCTTTCACCAAAAGTCCAAACGGTATCTTCTGTCTCTTGGATTATCATGCATCCAGTGCCCATGGAACCAGGTCCTGCCTCAGGATTGATGTCTTGGCCAGACATCATACCATTTGTCCGGCTTGCCGTTGGTGTCTGATCTTGTTGAAAATTAACTGAACCATCTGGAACTGCGGCATATGATTCCGTTGAGGAAAGGGCGGGCCAGGAGATATTTTGGTGAACTTCTCCTTGTGGATTTATCAGCGAAACCATTTCACCTTCTGATTTGAGTTTGAAATTCATGTGTAATGGCCCTTCCTCTGGTTCATCATCGCCCCAAACAATAAGGTAGCCTCCGGCTGGAATGCTAGTGCCTGCGGGGAATGTGTAACCTTCTTTCCCACCTGCGACATACTCTTCGAACGCATCAGTCATCTTCCAGTCAGACAAATCCATTGCCTCTGCACCTGGATTGTAAAGTTCCAGCCAATCATCATAATCGCCGTTTTCGTCTTGTAATCCCGCATCATTCGATGCGACGATTTCGTTAATTCTCACATTCGGGCTGCCTGAACCTGTGTTCTCGACTTCTACTAGAGTTGGCGGTAAGCATGTTTCGTTGAGTGGATTGTTGAATTGTGTTCCATCAGAATTTACCACCTCGACTGTTATTGTAAGATTCGCCCATTCTAATGATGTTGCCATGTTGGATTCAAACTCCAAGTTTAACAATGCATCTTGTTTGTTGAAACCTACTTTTTGGGGTGAATCATAATCATGAACTATCATGTATCCTTGGATTTCATACCTAGTTTCCTTATCATCACTAGAGGTACACCCGGCTAAGGCAAAGCTTAGCATCATAAAAATCATCAAAAACGCTTTACTGTGATTCATTGTTATCCCTCTTGGTTTTCATCTTCTTCGTTAGACGTTGCTTCATTTGAATTATTCGGTGCTTCATTAGAAGTTTCCGATTCGTTACTGGTATGAATATTTAGTATGTCCATGGATTCATTGAAAATACTCTCTGGTAATGGAACAAAGCCTACTTCTGAAATAATCTCTTGTCCTCGTGAACTGTAACCAAATTCCAGGAAAGGTAGAACCTTGGCCCAAGATGAATTATCAATGTTGAGATATATTTCTCTTGCGAGAGGAAAATAGGTTTGATTCTTAATTGACGAAATAGTTGGCTGTATAACATCTTCAATACCATCTGTTGCACTGTGGGTTAAGTTGGCAGATATTGGCACAGAATGGAGTACGGATTGGTGTGCTTCGTAGTAAGAGTAACCGAAAAAGCCTATTGCAGCGCCATCTTGTGAAACTCCGTTAACAATTACGTTGTCGTTTGCGCTGTTTTGATAACCGTTACCGCGTTGAGATGCAAAGGCTTCAACTGGGTAATCTCTTTCCCCCGCAAAACACTTGGTACAGAATACCATTTCGCCGAAGTATTCGTATGTGCCAGATTGTAAATCTGGGCCCCATAGTGATATTTCTTGGTCCAAACAATCACTGGTATCGCCCAAATCTTTCCACTCACGAACTCCATCATCATCGTTATTGGGGGTCACGCTAGATAGATCCAGTCCCCCAAATTGTGAATAAACTAAATCGGTTTCACTCCAATCTGAATAAATCCAACGTAATTGTGCAACACTGAGGCCGCCAATTGATTGTATACAACGATCAGCATCGCCTCCACGGGCAACAATGAGAGTTACCCCGTCCATGGCAATTGGCATTTGAGTGAGCACGATATCACTCGGTTTGCAAGAAAAATACCTGGTGCCAGATTCGAGAGTTGCCTCAATTGGTTTGAATGTTCGACTCATTGAACCAATATCGACATGGTCATTAGAAGTTGAACATACTGCAGAAGCCCCTACTCCCGAGCCGCCGCTAGCAACTGAGACTTGGATAGAACCGATTTCTTCCCTAAAGCCTTCTGCCCATCCAGTTGCTAGCGGATAAACTGTTGAAGACCCGGCAATCCTTATGTTGCCACTAGATTGTTCAATTTGAGTACTTCCATCAGTTACTGAATAATCTCCGTTAGAGTCTTGCTTGCCTTCATCGTTGGAAATACACCCTGATAGCATGGTAAAAACAAGTAGTGCCATTATAGTGAAGCAGCGAAAATAATACTTCTCCATAGTTAAGGTATAATGGACATGTAGATTCATGCCCCGCCTATAGAATATTTATCGCTATATAGTGCTAAGTATCAAAATATAGTTTCCATGCATGTTGATAGTATAACTGTGACCGTTAGTCATGGATACCTAAAATATAGGAGTGACTAAAATGAAAATAAACGAAAGAGAAAAATTTGAAAAAGCGGTAAGTCCAGTAATTGCAACCATTTTGATGGTTGCTATAACGGTAGTACTTTCTGGCGTACTTTACGTATGGGCTGCAAACCTAGCAGAAACAAACACAGATGGTGAGTTGAATCTATACAACTTCAGTGTAAGGGATGCCCCTGGTAGCCCTTCAAGCGGCGCAACTGACGATTTAGTAATCGTAACTATGGATATTGGTGAGGAGATCGGTTGGGCTACATTAACTGTTAAACTGTCTATTGACGGTGCGGCATCAAGTACCTGTGCAAATCCTGGTTCAACCACCGGGGTTTGTATATTAACCGAAACCAGTGCAAATGATGGTGGTTGGCAAGTTGGAGAATCTGTCACAATATCAGAAAATTCAGTTGATCTTTGTAACAGCGCAACCTGTGAGATTACCGTTACCATTCTTGATAGTAGAGAAGGAACAACTCTAGACACCTCAACCACAACCTCTGAAGGTGACTCAGCTGCTAGCAGCGGTGGCTCTACAAACGGTGGCAACACTGGTGGCAACACTGGCGGCTCTACTGGAGCACCTGCTTGTACTGCAAATGAGGTTTCAGTAACTGAAGCCCATGCTGACGGCGATAGCGCTATTGATCCATCCACAGGCGTTTTCTTTGATGACGATTACATCGAATTATACAATAGTGGTGCAACATGCTCCATGGATGGAGTTTTGATGTACGATTCTTCTGGAATGGAGAATGATGGTACTACTTTTGCAATAGATCTTGCTAGCGGATACACTTTGTTCCAGAAGAATGACAACGCAGTAAAAGATGGTACTGACGGATTATTTGGTTTCGGGCTAGGTAAGGGCGGAGATTCTGTCAGCCTTGATTTTGATGCTGATGGCACTCCTGAGCAGACATTTGTTCTACCATCATACTCCGACAACGGTGCTGCTGAACTCTGTAATGGAGTAATTCAACCGACTGGCCCAGGTGCAGAAACCCCAGGTGCGGCTAACAACTGTCATGCAACTGTCGCAATTACCGAGATTGCTAACAAAGGAAGTTCTGGAATTTGTTTGTTCAACGATGATGGTTCAATGGACGGTACCGCAGACTGGGTGGAAATCTGGAATTATGGTGCAACAGATGTTGATCTAAGTGGATTTATTCTTCATGATGACAAAGGTGCGGGTGATTCAAAGGCATTTGGCCTATCAGGAACTATTGCTGCAGGCGACTATATGTTGTTGTGTAATGACGACTCTGCACAAGGTGCGCTACAATTTGCCTTTGGAATAGGTGGCGATGATACTGTAACCTTGACTGATGGAACCAATGAAATCTGGACTTCTGGAGCTCTCCCTGAGGCTGATTGTGAAGCAGATGCTGCATGTAATCCTGATGATGTCTATGCTATGGATGGTAAAGGCGCTTGGTCTTATGTACCTGGTGCAGAGACCCCTGGTGCAGAGAACTGATACAAAATAAATCATATTTTGTCCCCAAAACTTGAGATTATGCTCGGGGGTTTCGGCCCCCGAGTATACTCATTTTACCTATTATTGCTAAACAATGTTAAGAAGCAATGTTAGTGACTCTCGAATCGAGGAAATTCTGAATAGCATTGTATGCCCCTTCAACCCCATTATCGAAGATTATTGTTGGTGATTCAATGTTAGCCGATAATAGTGCAGCGTCTAAATCATCTACAGTGATTTTGCGCTTATTCAGCATTGCAACATTGGCATAGGCTTTGCTCGCTAGTACTGCATTAATCTCCTGCTCAACTTGCCCAGGTTCTGGAATGCACAAAGATGGAAGTCCTAACACACCAACTTCGCCGAGTAGTTGACTTCCCGCGGTTTGATAAATTAAATCACAACTAAGTAAATCATCAATAAAACCCTGATTGGAAATTGGGCAAGAAATGACATCTTCTGGTATTTCTTCTGGTTTGTGACCGTATAATTTTACTTTCAAACCGCGTTTTCTGGCATGATCGACTATTGCATCAAAATGACAAAGTACGCTTTTTCTCATGTAAGCAACAGCATGGGTGCCTTGTGGCTGCCATGCGCCAGGGAAAAACTGCGGCCTAAGCATAGGTCCAACAAGATGCACATCATCTTTTTTTGGCTCTAAATTAAAGCCCTTTGAAATAACGCTCAAAGCAGGCCTTGGGGTGAAGATTTTGCACAATAACCTTACTGGAAAAAGTCGTGCTCGTTGGCTTATTGACAACCTATCAGCAAGTTTTGTGTCAAGTGAGAAACGTTGGCTGTTGAAGGAAATTATTGGTTTATCGAGCTTTTTTGCTGCTCTGGCAAATGTCGGTTCAAAATCTGAGATTAAAGCATCGGGCTGATAATGTTGTAATTGCTTTATACAATCCTTGACTCTATTACGATGGCCTTTGATGAATTTAGCAGTGGCATAGGCAGTGCCAAAGTAAGATATTCCTCGTTTTCCCAGTACAAATCTTGGGGTTTCTAGATAAGTCACTGATTCAGCTCCGTAACGTTTCTCTAACAAATCTACAGCATCGCCACAAGTAAAGAATTGAATCTTGTGACCGGCTTCAATCAGCCGGTCTGCTAAGCCGATAGCACGGGTAGTATGTCCCCTGCCTTCACCTGCTAGAGCATAGGCGATATTCATACAATCACCTCTGCAGCACGCTCCATTTTTGCCTCTAATTCGTCGAATTCAAGACTAAATTCTGCTTCGAAAGATTGCTGGTTGCTGGCACTTTGTTTCGCTCTTTCTCTCAGTAGTGAAATTGTTGATATCTTAGGCGAATACTCCAAGATTTCCATGGTTCCATCCATCGCTTCTGCAATTGCAGTACAAGATTCTAGCCAATCTCCATCATTCCAATATTCCACGCCGTTTTTTACTTGGAATTCTGCTTTGTGAATATGCCCACATACAACTCCATCATAACCGAGTCTAGCAGCTTCTCGTGTTACAGTGTTAACGTAATTTTTGAATGTCTTGGAGTTTCTTTGCATCGCCCTTCTGGCAGCGGTTGCTAATGACCAATTGGGTAATTTCAGCAATCTCCTTATCCAAGCAATGGGACGATTTATTTTCATTAATAGCTGAACGCTAAAATGGCCTAAGTGGCATAGCCAGCGATGATTTTTGATAAATAAGTCAAATTCGTCGCCGTGTATTACCCAAAGATTTCGGCCATCTGCGGTAGTATGTTCAGCCTGTTTTATTATTTCTATACCGTGAATTTTTGTTGAGCACCAATCGCGAAATGCCTCATCATGATTGCCGGGTATGTAGTAAATCTTCGTGCCTTTATTGGCTTTTGAAATTAGATTTTGAATTATTAGATCTTCAGTTTCTGTCCAATGCCACTTCTTGCCTTTGCACCAGTGGTCAACAATGTCGCCAACAAGATAGATTTTCTCTGCGTCATTTGATTGTAAAAAGGCCAACAACTTATTGCTTTGAACGCCTTTAAGTCCAAGATGGCAATCTGAAATGAACAATGTTCGATAGTGTGTGACCTCTTGTAACAGAAATAGCGCCCCGATTGGGCTAGTCGAGGAGAATACTATATCTCACCCCATAGAAAGTAAATCGTAGTATATAAGATATATATCAACCAAATCTTCCTGAAATATACCTCGCAGTCAATTCTTTTGAGGGGTCACCAAAGATTTTCGAGGTCTTGTCAAACTCAACTAGTCTACCTAGGTACATGAAACCGGTATAGTCACTCACACGTTGAGCTTGACTCATAGAATGAGTAACAATTACCACTGTGAAATGTTTTTTCAGTTCTAAAATTAATTCTTCAATTTTTGCGGTAGCAATAGGATCTAATGCTGAACAAGGTTCGTCCATAAGAATCACTTCAGGTTCAACTGCAATTGTTCTAGCAATACAAAGTCGTTGTTGTTGTCCGCCAGATAGACTGGTTCCCAACTCGTGAAGTCGGTCGTTTACTTCGTCCCAAATTGCCGCCCGTCGCAACGACTCTTCGACTATTTTATCCAACTCCCTCCTACTTGGAGTGTAGTGAAGTCTAACGCCGTATGCGACGTTATCGTAAATTGATTTAGGGAATGGGTTTGGCTTTTGAAATACCATACCAACTCTTCGTCGGATAGTAACCAAATCTGCACCGCGCCCCATTATTTCCTCGCCGTCGAGTTCGATTGAACCATCCACTTTACAAATAGGGATTAGATCATTCATTCGGTTTAAACAACGCAATAAAGTAGACTTACCGCAACCTGAAGGACCGATTAAAGCTGTCACTGAGTTACGTTTGAATGGGATGGATACATTGTAAATCGCTTGGGCGTTACCATAGTGTAAATCCAAGTCCCGAATCCACATATGAGCATCGCCATCGATTTCTAAATCTCTGGTTGAATCTGGTATTTCTTCATGGATATCTGAATCATTGCTAATTTCATCCGGTAATGATGCTAAATATTCTTTGATGATTGTAGATTCCTCAAGATCTGCTTTGCCATCAACCTTAGACATTGAAGTTAAGATACCTCTGATTTGAGATTTTTTGGGCTGTTCCGAATCGCTAGAAAGCAGTTGTTTTAGTTGATCGAATAGTTGTTCCTCCTCGTCAGAAATTTCCCCGTCGGCCGCCATCAGCTCTTGCAGTGTCTCAAGTAAAGACTCGTGGGTATCACTAACCTCAGTCTCTTCAACGACTTCTTCATCTTCTGTTTTTTCTTGTTTTTTCGTCATGTGCTTGAATACCTCCTAAAGTGTGCACGGAGTAAAATTGCTGCTGAGTTAACAATAACTAAAGTACCTAACAACACGATTGAAGCACCAGCAGCTGCGACCTTAAAGCCTATTTTTGGCATATCTGTCCAGCGATATACTTGAACTGGTAATACGGTGTAAAATCCTCTATCATTAGAGTCTGGCCCGACATATTCTGCCGGATCTGCAGACATTGGGCCTCGGTCAGCCCATAATGGAATGTTTTGCAAGTGAGGCTCAATACCAGGGAACCAACTAGCAAATCCATCTAACGATGGAGTATACTGATATGATACGTAAAAGAATGCGTCTGGTTCAGTAAATACTGAAGCAACTGCACCAACTAGGATAAGAGGCGCTGCCTCTCCCATAATTCGTGACATGGCTAAAATGGTCCCAGTCATCATACCAGGCATTGCGTGTGGCAATACGTGGTCTTTAGTCACCTGCCATTTGGTACAGCCTAAACCAAATGCTGCATTTCGTAACGATGGTGGAACTGCCCTGAGTGCCTCTTGTGAAGAGATTACAATCGTAGGCATTGCCATCGTTGCCATTGTCATACCAGCGGTCATCACGGTTCCTCCTAACCCTAGACCAATTCCTCTATCAGTCAAAAAGAGGGCTAATCCAAATAACCCGAATACAATCGCTGGAACTCCAGCAAGGTTAGTAATGAGAGCTTGAATTCCTCTTCTGAACGAATTATTTGGCGCATACTCTTCTAGCCAAATTGCTGCGCCAATTGAAAGAGGAATAGCAAACAACATCGTGTATCCAACAACATAGACGCTACCCCAAAATGCCGCCCTTAAACCCGCTTTATACGGTTCTGAGGACGTGTAGTCTGACCATACAAATGGAATGTGAATATTCATTGGAATGGTAAACAATGCTATCACCATGACCACTAGTGCTGCGGTCATCCATCCGTCTCGCCCCTTGATTACTAATCCTAATCGATCTTCCTGAATCTTGTTGGTTCTAGTCAATTGTAGTGCTGCAATTACCAACTTTTTAGCCCCGACAAATGACATCAATAATAGAACCGCCCCTACAACCCATCCTTCGATTAAAATCCATGAAAGGGCAATATACCAGACGATTACGTTCAACACCAACACCCCGAAATCTACCAGCCCGTCTGCTAAAGGAACATTTTCATCAGGACGCATCTTAATAATATCTGAAATTGCAGTGATTAGGGCGATGAAGCTCATCAAGGATACCGCACCACCAATTGTGAATGAGAACGGGACCAATAATACTGGTTGGTTTTCATTAAATGTACTAATGAAAATTAACAATGCTCCGATGAAGATAAGTAACCTAATTAGAACACCAAATAATCTGCTTAATACTTCTGAAGAAAATGATAACCACGACCATGGTGTTTTCGTTCCAGTATCGAGTTCCTTTGAGCCTATTTTAATGAGTCCTGAACGTAGGGATAGCAGAACTCTATTTGGATATCTGACGACAAAAAACATCCCGATCAATCCCAGGTAAGCAAACATCGGCAGATAAGGGTCTCGTTCTTCATACATATCCAAGCCACTCTCAAGTCGATTTGAGGCTCCGCAATATTGCAGCCATGATAACTGGTCAAGATATCTGATTGTATCACACCATTCTTCGGAGTCCATTATTTGATTTGATACTAAAGTAGTGGCTTTATCGCAGTCAAAGTCTGCATATTGAGGGTCATTTTGTTTGTATGATTCTGAACATTTTATAGAATATAGGTCTGAAGTAATTTGCCAAACCACAGGTATTGAAGAAATATTGGTTTTAGAATAATTAAACAATTTTCCTGCAGAAATCCCTTGCCCTTGAACCAAGTTAGCAATACCGTCTCCGTCTATGTCTCTGTCTTTTACTTCATCATGAACTCCATCGCCATCTGCATCGTTTACTGATATCCATTCACCTATTGACATTGGTTGGCCGCCGAACTCATATCGGCCAACCTCTGGACAATATTTTGGATGGCCGATTATTGGATTTTCGTCATTATCGCCATCAATATCAAGATCACAAACATCGATTGTTCCATCATTATCCAAATCATCATCATCAATAAATCGGAATTGGAACCAATCTGCGGGAGAGCCGAGAGCAAAATCGCCGATCTCTCTGTATGAGGTTTCTAGAGCGTCATTAGCAGGACCTGATGTTTGAGAATAGGTAACAGTGTAATTCATTGTATGGTTGATATATAGCCAGTTTGTAGTTACCCCTCCTGACGGTTTTAGGGTTATATGTGAGTCTCTCTCAAAGTAATTCCATTCGCCTAAAAAGCCATTTGATAATGAAGGGGCAGCAATTCGGCTAGATGTGCTGAAATATGGGCCTGTTGGGTCATCCACTAGGTTGACATACACTACATCGTGGCCTGTATTAGAAATAGTTACTCGGAATTCAGTTGACCGGGTTTTGGTAAAAATTGATGGTTGGATTTCATAGCCATCATCGTTTTTGAATTCTCCTACTACTGCCTCACCAGTCAAACCTGCCGATAGGATGTATGCTGATGTTTCAGCCTTAGTACAGAATTCTGGGGTAAACGTTCCAATGAATTCTTGGGGCCGTAATATCTGTTCTGGAATTTGTTCCACATTTAGTGGGCGCCATTCTCTATCTGTTTGATTGTAAATCGAAGCAACTGTTATTTCTGAAAATTCGCCTATTCCAATTGCGCTTCTGTTGAGCCAAATATCCCCATCGCCGCGGAAAATTGGCGTTACTGGTGTATAATGTAGCCATAATTTACCATCTTTGAAAGCGTGCGGGTAATCATCTGAAAAGTCTAGTACGCTGTTCAAGAATTCGTCGCCCTCTGCGGAATCCCAGCGTAGGCCTTTCCATACCCATTGGCTTCCATCATCTGAATCGACCCAATAATCTCCCATCCCAGGAGTAGGTGCTTCTGGCCGCTTGAAGATGTTGATTCGCTCTTCTTCTCCGGTGCTGTATTCCTTAGTATCTTGACTAATTCCGGGCAATATATCCAGAACCTTCCATGGCTCAACAGGTTTGTAAGTATACTCTGCTAAGTCCTCATTACAAAGCGCCCGCTCTAAGTCAGTGTCTAGATCCCATACAGATTGCCCATCTATGCTGGTGAATATATCTGTATCATTTTCTATACCAGTGAAAGCACCGTTAGAGAGTATTGGACTTGGGTTGTAATTGTCTCGAGTTGCAACATAGTGAGTCTCTTCCCATTTTGCCTCTATAGTGATATTCGACCGATCAATGCGCAAGTCTGCATCAAAGTATTCAACTGTTGCATCGCTAGGTACTGACAAACCAGACGGTATTTGGTCGGTTCTGTACTCTACTGTATTACCAGAACTATCTGACCATCTTGTTATGCTGTATGCTTCCCAAGAAGGATTCCAACTTTCCGCTTTCCAAGAGAGTTGTGTTTGGGCAACTGGTTTACTGCCTTCTCTTATCCCATCAACTTCAATTTCTTGTTCAGGAACAAATGCCTCCTCTGTGATTTGTGTCAATAGAGTAACAAGAGCTAAACCGCAAACTAAAGCAATTGAAATAAACACGGATTTGCCAATTTTAGCGGTTGCATAACGGCGCTTTAGGGAGCGTTGTGGAAGCAGGGATGTGCCAAAAAGGCCATTGTAATCGCTCGGTCGTTCTTTCAATCGTATTCCTCCCTAAAACGAGTCATTATCTTGTGTCCGACCATGTTTAATGATAATGTAATGACGAATAGGTATAATCCTACTGCGAATAATGAATAATATGGTGTCGTACCAATCGGTAATTCGCCCCCGATTCGTTGAGCAATATATGCAGTCATTGTTTGAGCAGACCTAAACATGTTATCTGAGTAAACAGCTAATGTCCCCACAGACAATGTCACGGCCATCGTCTCACCTATTGCTCTTGATAAAGCGAGAATAATTGATGCCAATATACCAGAGAGAGCTGATGGAATTGTTACCCTTGCCGTTGTTTCGGTGGGTGTTGCACCTAGAGCATAAGACGCCTGTCTCAAATTGTCTGGCACCGCTCTCAAAGCATCTTCAGATAATGAAGCAATCAGGGGAGTAATCATTATTCCCACTACAATTGCTCCGTTTAGAGGATTGAATAGTTGGGGTTCTTGCGAAATCCACCCACGTTCAAGAAATGATGTGCCTATGTCAACCACTATTGGAGCGATGACTACGAAAGCAAAAAACCCGTAAACTACTGAGGGGATGCCTGCTAATAGTTCAAGGATCGGTTTGACAATGTTTGCAACTCTAGGGCTGGCATATTCTGACAAAAATATGGCTGTCCCAAGTCCTACGGGAATGGCTATAACCAATGCGCCTAATGCAACTTGCAAAGTTGTTTGCAGCAATGAATTTACCCCCATATGGAGGTTGGAATCTACAGTTACTAGGCCAACTGTTGTTATGTCTGTCTTCCACCATGTTTGCGTGAAAAATTCTCCTAGTGAACCATTGACTCGAGCAACTACATCCAAATACATCAACAGAATAGTTACTATCACTGCAATATTCATTGCTAGTCTACTATCTGAGTCAACGATTGCAAACTTGTTACTACCGGATTGATTCCTAGAGTCATTGATTACTTTGGTAAACATTAACACTGCTACGCAAAGCGCAATGGTATGCCCTATTTGAATGAAATAAAAGTTTGTGAATGAGATGATAAGTGAGAATATCCCTAGAGTTAAAGTGGAATAGGGTAACTTTCCATCTAATTTCCAGCCAAAAAATGTCAATATGAAGCTTAATGCAGAGACTAAAAGAATGATTGACAAACTAGGTGGAACTAACATAGACATGGTACTTATAGTTGCCAAAAATGCAAAATTTGTTCTTAATACTGGCACTATCAAGTCTATTCGTTCAACTGGGATATTAACTAACCAGCGAGGAGAAAAAATTGTTAGTCCTACGACAAGGATGGTGATTACTCCTAACAACAGACCAAAGTAATCTCTATCGGGAGTGTATGGGTTTGGATCGTAAGCATTGGGCAATCCATCACTGTCGATATCTTCGTCAATATTATTTGTTATACCATCGCCATCGATATCATTATCCAGAAGTTTACCTGCTCCGTCAACTTGCTCATTTGCTACACCATCATTATCGTAATCAAACGGCAAATCCTTGATGTCCAGCTCCCTCAAATTATCCAGTAAGTCTTGATGTGAATTATTACCGCCTGTTGTGAAATCGGAGGTAAAAATGTACGAAGTCACCTCGTTTGAAAAATTATATGATGCTGAACTAAAACGTGAAATTGATTCTCCTTGATAATCAAAAAATGAATACTGTTCAATGGTGAAACATCCGTTACTAGATTTCTCCACACCGCGGGTAACAAATTCATCCTCGAGTTGTTGGAGTATTGGTTGCCCTTCGTTATGGCATAACGTTACTTGATTGATATTTATTTCATCGTTCTTGTTGTATTCGGTGTTATTTTCATAATAAGGCAGCAGCACTTGATAATCTTCCATACTAAGTCTCGCACTATCATCACCAACCCAAACCGTCACCCACCATTCACGGGCAAGTTCAGGGTCTTGTTTGTGTAATATCAGAGCATTTTCATTATCTGCTATGTATTGTAATGGTATTTTTGGATACTCGTCATCCCAATGTTCCGGGTTTTGATCAAAGTATTCTGATAAATATGAACGATCTGAATCTAATCTTGGTCCAACGATTATTGTCCCATCAGCAAGTTGAAAAGCACTGCCTTCTCTATCGCTATCGTCTGTATAGGTTTCGCTACTAGGGTCCCAACCGTAGGTATCTATCATTGGGTCTGATAGAACGACCATGTGTTCCATATCCCAATCAACTATACAAAAAGAATCAAGCCACAAAGGATCAGATATTTTCCCATCATCATATATCGCAGCATCTTTGATACTTGCTTTCAAATCTTCATCCCAATCCTGAGGCGGGGTGAACGAATCGGCACCGCAAGCAAACCCTCGATAGAATTTCGAACCGGATTCAAATAATACGAATACAATACCGGCAGTGATCATTACCACGGTAGCAGCAAGGGCAAATAGGACAATTCCTGGAGCGCTTTCTTCTATCCTGCCTCGCCAACGCATGATTCATCCTCCAACATCCTGCGTTGTGTTGTGATGTCGTAATGCTATCGGACTCTTTTATGTTCCTAAATAAACTATATATTGCTATATAGTTGGGCCAAGTGGGAGGGGATTGCTCCCCTCCACACTTAGTTCGGAGGGTTTATGTTAGATATCACTCAGCTAAAGTCGCCTTCAGCGGAAATTCTGCGCCACATCTCTTGCCATGTTGCGTCATCTAGTGGAACGTATCCTACTTCAGAAATCTCAGCGGTTCCGTCTCCTGAGTAAGCCCAGGTTAGGAAAGCCGAAACTTCGTCCCAAACATCGTTGTTGACATTCATGAATAGTGGCCTAGATAGTGGTGCATATGATCCGTCTCTTACTGTGCCTGCATCTGGTATTACTGCAGTTTCGGTGGTGTCGCCCATACCATATACATGGTCGTTAGCAACGCCTGCGGCCGATAGAGTTGCTTGGTTTTCCGCATAGTATGCGAAGCCAAAGTAACCGATAGCAGTATCATCACCGTTTAGAGTGTTTACCAGTACATTGTCGTCAGAAGATTGAGTTCCTGCTCTGAATCCTTGGGATGCTTCGTCAAGTATTGACTCAAAGAAGTATTCGTAGGTGCCAGACGCTGCGTCTGGATAAGCAAGAACAATTTCTGCGTCTGGACAGTTTGCGTTTAGCTCAGACCACTTATGGGTGCTGTCATCGTTGTCTCCGTTTGGTGTTACCGATGACATGTCAAGGCCTGCTGTAGTCAATTCTGCTGCAGTTTCAGCAGAGAAGATCCAGCGCAGTTGCGCAACTGTAAGTCCACCCATTTGTTGAATACACATATCAGCTGCGCCGCCTTTCTTGGTAACCACGGACAAACCGTCAACAGCAACTACAAGTTGGGTTACAGTGATTGAAGTGTCACCAACTGCGCACTCAACTTGTCCGTTTGCGTCAACGCCATCTTGTGTCTCTGTGGCCTTCCAGTCCCTAGACATGTCTCCAATGTCTACTTGGGAGCCCTTTGCTGAGTTAGCACAAACTCTACCTGCACCTGAGGATGACCCACCGGATTCTACAGTGATTGTTGTATCGCCACAAATTTCGGTGTACGCTTCAGCCCAGGCTTCTGCAAGTGGTAGAACCGTTGAGGAACCTGCGATTGAGATGCTTTGTGCGCCGCTACAGAATGCGTCGTCAAAGATATCTGAATTGCCGCCTGCGGTCATTCCCTTCAAGTATGCATATCTGCTGAGGAACATCTGAGCTTCTTGGTTGTCGTTTAGGCTAACATATCCTACTTCTCCAACCTTGTCTTGGCCCATTTCAGTGAACAGTCCATACGCCATGAATGGTAGCGTGTTTTCAAGTGAAGCTGCATCGATTAGCAGATTCATAAACAGAGGTCTGGATAATGGGTTGTAAGAGCCGTCTCTAACTGTTGTTGCATCAGGAGCAACCATGTTACCTGCATCATTTTGAACTGGAGCAGCAGTTAGTGTTGCTAGGTTCTCTTGGTAGTAAGCGTAGCCAAAGTAACCGATTGCGGTCTCGTCACCGATTAGCGCATTAACTAGAACGTTGTCGTCACTGGATTGTTGTCCAGATCTGAATCCTTGAGGTGCCTCGTGTAGAATCGCTTCAAAGAAGTATTCGTAGGTACCGGATGCTGCATCTGGGTATGCTAGATTTATCTCAGCATCTGGGCAGTTTGCAGATAGTTCGGACCACTTGTGGGTGCTGTCGTCGTTGTCGCCGTTAGGGGTGACAGTTGACATGTCTAAACCTGCTGCAACCAATTCTGCTGCAGTTTCTGCGGAGAACATCCAGCGTAGTTGGTCAGGAGTTAGACCGCCCATTCCGTTTACACAGGTTTCAGCAGCGCCGCCCTTCTTCATTACAACGGATAGCCCATCAATTGCAACTTGGAATTGGGCAACATCTCTGCTGCTGTCACCAACTAAACAGTCAAGAACGAAACCGTTTGCTTGTCGGTTTGCTTCGGTTGCCTTCCAGTCTCTGGACATGTCGCCGATGTCTACTGGTGTACCCTTGGCAGAGTTTGCACAAACTCTGCCTGCACCGGAGGATGAACCGCCGGATTCTACTGTAATTGTAACATCGCTACACTCTTCGGTGTATTGTTCTGCCCATGCCTCAGCAAGTGGTAGAACAGTGGAGGAACCTGCGATGCTGATTGAGCCTGCTGGACCGCAGATTACTGGTTGTGTTCCTGCTAGTCTTGCTTCCATAGTTGCCTGAATATCGGCTGGAATCGGGACATATCCTACTGAATTAACTAGTAGGTCGCCACCATCACCAAGTCCAAACTGTAGGAATGGTACTGTGTTTGCAAGCGATGCGTCTTCAGCTAGTAGGTTCATGAATAGAGGTCTTGATAGCGGGTTGTAGGTTCCATCGGCAACTGTTGAGCCACTTGGAGCAATCATGTTACCTGCATCATTTTGTACTGCAGCTGCAGTCAAGGTTGCTAGGTTCTCTTGGTAGTAAGCGTAGCCAAAGTAACCGATTGCGGTCTCGTCACCAATTAGCGCATTAACTAGAACGTTGTCGTCACTGGATTGTTGGCCGGATCTGAATCCTTGTTCTGCTTCGTGTAGAATTGCTTCAAAGAAGTATTCGTAGGTACCGGATGCTGCATCTGGGTATGCCAGATTAATTTCGGCATCTGGACAGTTTGCGGATAGTTCAGACCACTTGTGGGTGCTGTCATCGCCGTCTGCATTCGGAGTTACAGTTGACATGTCTAAACCTGCTGCAACCAATTCTGCTGCAGTTTCTGCGGAGAACATC
>DUKP01000100.1:2185-11311 GCA_013329295.1 Candidatus Poseidoniaceae archaeon | reverse complement strand
TGAATAAAATCTTCTAATTATGCATATTAGATTACATTTTATTCATTTTGCATAAAAACCCAACAAAACACTTTACTGAGTTGAAATTCATAGATATGCATTTCTTATTGGTTGTTCATCAAGATGGAAGAATGAATAAGTTGCCCACCAAGTAATTGTGTCAAGAGCATCAACAAGGTTACTCGTACCACTTCGCTCTTCTCCGTAATCCTTACCAGTTGTATCCATCCAATCTATCATTTCATCAATAGTATCACAAGTCTGGTGATAACACCAATATCCATCAACTAAACCACCGAATCCCATAGTAACTGTACCAAGGTTATCTTGGAATGTAGCATGGTCGGACCTTGCTGTAGTATCTTCGTAAACAATAATCTCAGGACGATCCTTTGCTAACCAATCATCAACTTTCCAAGTAGAAGCATCATATCCTTCCCCAAGTAATGGCGCCATTTGCTCTTCAACACCAATAGCATCTGAACCAATCCACATTGCCAGACCAACCATTCCTGGTTGATTCATTACATCATGGTCAAGACTTGGTCCGATGTAAACTCTCATTGGCCACACCTCAGAATCTTTAGGATATCCATCAGGGTCGATTTCAGGTTCAGGGTCACAATTACCAGCGCCGCCACCATGACCATTACCACAAGGTGCACCCCCTCCACCAGGCCAGTTAACGCCCGCCATGTCTAGATTGACATAGTTGGTAACTTCAACATCTGGATTATCTTCTTTAACCCAATAATCAGTCCAGAAATCACTTCCTCTTTTACCACCTTCTTCACCAGACCACAAACAAAACACCATTGTATTACGTGTACTATATGCGGCCATTGCCTCAGCTACAGTCAACACCATACTAGTTCCTGCAGTATTATCATATGCTCCAACACGAGTTCCATAAGTTCGACCAAAGAGATGCGGATCAAGCATACCTCCATTTACTGGTGGAGCAATATCGAAATGAGCCCCGAAAACCATCCATTTGTTTGGATCAACTTCACCAAATCGATAACCACAGACATTGTACGCTTCAGGGTTTTGAGCACCCGTCATCAAAGAATCATAAACGAAACGTTGCACAATCACCTCAAGGCCAAAACCTTCCATTGTCGAAATCAAATATTGGGCAGCATCCTCGTAAGCCAAATTTCCTTGACCTGCCCACCTATCTAAATATCCTACAGCACCATCAGCAGGGTCATCTAAATCAGGGGTTTCATCAGACATTATGTTGATGTAATTGAATACAGTTCTACCATCAACCAAACCCATTGAATGTCTTCCACCTTCAGATTCACTAAATGCAGCAGCCATTTGCCGCTTAACAGATAGTTTAGCAACTACGACAGAACCACTAGTCATATTTGAATAATCAACAGTGTTTAACGAATCGTTAACCCCATCAACCCTCATGACACTAGGATTTTCATCAGAATCATAACCCCTTCTATCAAACCAGGTTTTCCACGACTCATCAATAGAGCGAACTGGCCAAATATCTCTTCCGTATTCTCCAAGAAGGACAACTGCAGTATCAGTTCTTGGTGGAGCTAAAATACTGAGTTGAACAGATTCACCAGATTTCAAATCTACTATAGTTGAATTTTGTACAAATCCAGACTCTTCATTAAAGATTAGATATGGAATAAAAGCCGAAAGATCCGCTTTAGCAGTAATAGTAACCCCTTGAAAAACCCCACCAGATAAAATTTGAGGAGTTATCACAACATCCCTTTCAGAGTTTATTCCACTCTCTTCAGTTTCACCAAAACAACCAGAAAAAGCAGCACTAAACATCACCAAGACGAGAAACAACGCTCTTGACGCTCCTTGGCCGGGCATATCCGAGCCTAACTATGCCTATTTCTCAAACCATCGGTTCAATGTTAAAATTTTAAACAATTGATTTATGTACTAGCATGTACAATATATTATTGATAGTATGATAGTTGTATCAACTAAAATTTATTGCAAGAAAAGAACTGCTAAGAAAACAAAAACACGCATCCCTTACTTATGGGCTAATAATGTAATAATTGATGAGAATGACACCTCATGCCCTTTAATTGAAGGATAGCCTTGAAGCTAAAACTTACTCTTCTTCACTACTTTTTTCATTCCAAATACTTAATGAAACAACAACCAAACCAATTGCTGAAATAACCATCAATGCTGAAATCAAATCCTTTTTGGAGTTACTATCACTACTCTCCAACTCTTCAACATCCTCACATCCTGCACCAAAACAGTCACCAACACTTGGAATCCCACCTTCTTCATGGATATCAACTCCAACAAAAATTGTGTTAACCCAAAAATCAGTATGGCTACCATTTATCATTCTTTCAACTTGATAACTGTAAATTCCAGAACCATTTGTACCATTAAAATAGAATACGTCGGATTCAACACATTCCGAATTCAATAGAGTTCCATTTTCATCATATTGACAATCAAATACCAACCATGGTGAAAAATAATCAATACTCTCATTGAAAGCACCATCATCATCAATATCAATACTTACTCGGATTGTTGAATTATTAGTACTGTCACCCATTTTGAATTTCACACCATCTCCTGCTACAAAACCAGCGGTTTCCAAAACATCTTTCGGTACTGGGCCATCTTCTTTCAAAATAGACATCATTACATTAGGGGTGTGTGCTTGAACGGTAATACAAGGGCTCATCAGAATGAATAAAATTCCAACTACCCATACACGCAAATTATCGCCCCCCGCTGATTTAATCCAAATCATCATCACATAAAGTCAAAACGGACAATAGGTTGGCATTAACCATGCGGGGCAAGGAAATAGCACTCTCCTTCTTCCTAGTTTTACTGATGATATCAAGTGCGTTGTATATTTTTTCAGGTGATGAAGAATTAACTACAAGCCCGAAATCAATTGTTTTTGATAGTGAAGACCCTTTATTCCAACACGAAGGACACGACCACTCTAATGCTTCACAACACATGGTTGGGACTGATAATTTTGAACAGTTAGATTTCAATCCTTTAACCACAAATGGTAATGCTGAAGTGCAAGTTGCATCAACTCCAGATGGTGAAACTTATGCTTACTTAGCTGGATGGAATGACATGCATATTGTTGATGTAACAGACCCTGAAAATACAGTAGTAACTGGAAAATACACCGACCCAAATACACAGGTGTTAGATGTAAAATATATCGAATACAATGGTAGAGAATATATTGTACAGCAGAATCAATTAATCGATCCAGGATATGCAGATCCAAACGTTGGTGAATGGAGTGACCCAGCCCAAGTTTCTGTTACACTAATCGATGTAACTGACAAAGAAAATCCAACTTGGGTTGATTCATGGTATGATGTTGACCACCCAAGTGGGCCACACAATCTTTACACTCATATGATAGATGGAGAATGGTATCTATTTGTTGCCAATCCAGATTATGAAAACTGTAATGATGCTATCGATGAAGCATGCGGAGGCGTAACTATTGCACATCTAAATCTCGATGGTTCTGCTGCAAGAAATATCCCTGGTGTTCCAGGTTCTGGTTTAGGCCATACAATCATCAAAGTTGGAGAGTATGAAGTTGCTTGGGAGCACACTAGAGGAGGCTGGATATACATTCACGATATGACCGTCCAACTATGGCCGGGAGACGACCCAACAGACCCTAGATATGGTAGGACATTCATCTATGGAAGTTATTGGGAAGCAGGTCTTAGAATTGGAGACGTGACAGACGTCCCACACCCAGTAAATTCACCTGAAGAATATGCAATACATGCAACACTGTGTAAAACAGGACAAGGAAATCCAGTTCAATGTAGGTGGCGTGCTGAAGAAGTCGGTTTGTGGATGGACTTCCTTGATTTAGATGAAGATGGCCAACCAGATAGCGGGACCACTGGAAATGAAAATGGTGGCAGAGTTTCATACATACATTATGCAGAACCGTTTCCAGAAATGTTAGACATGTCTCATCTCGGATATTCAGATGAACCAGTCCACGTCACCACTGCAGCAGTTGAAGTTTTGTCAACTTCAGTTGGTACAGGAATAATTTACCTCTTAGACACTACAGATTATACATATTATGATGGCCAATTACGATTCCAACCTAAATTAATCAGAGATTGGGAAATTCCATGGGCGGAAGACCATTGTTATGGTGCAGATTGTGAGATAAACCCCGACCCAGATGAATGGCTATTATTTTCACCACACAATTTAGATAGCGCTTATTTCGTTACCGACGAATCTACCGATCAAAGCCATGGAGGTGGTTGGGATGGGCGGTTGTATATTTCTCACTACCATGCAGGATTATGGGTATTAGATATCGAAACCCTAGTCTCTCCAACAGATCCAGATGATAGAATTGGCACTTATGCAGAAGCTACGATTGGTTGGTTCCTTCCCCACGGAGATGATGGAATAGTCCTTGAATCTGATTTTTATGAATTTTCATGGGTGCCATTTTTATGGGCGGTTGAACATCATAATGGAATTACTTACGCGTCCTGTATTTCAACTGGTTTGTATGTTGTGCAACTAGATATTGATATACCATATATTGGAACAATTGTCTGAGGTGAGTTGATGAAAAAAAGATTAATTACGCTAACAATTTGCTTAATGTTCATTCTACCAGGATGCATAAATTCTGATGATAATACAGAATCTATTTTCCATGGTGATTTAATTTCATCAGGTAAGGAAATAACCGATTTTAATTTACTTACTAGCGAAAACACATCTTATAATTTCAAACAAAACACAGAAGGAAAGGTAACAGTAATAGCCTTCTTATTCACTAATTGTTACGATATTTGCCCAGTTGTAACATATAATCTAAGATATATTCACGAAAGTCTAAACGAATCTCAACTTGAAAAATTAGAGTTCCTTACAATCACAGTAGATCCTTGGAGAGATAACACAACCATATTGGAAGAATGGAAACAATCGACCAAATCTAACTGGACTCATTTAACAGTAGCAGACACTCAACCAAACTCTCCCGAAATGTCAACCCTAGCGCAGGTTTGGACAGATTTTGATGTTGGATTTAAAATTGAAGAAAACACCAACGAATCAAATACTTCAGCCAGACATCATCCTTCTTCTTATGATTACAATATTGCCCATTCTACAGGGACGGTGATAATTGACCATGAAGGAAATCAACGGATTTGGTGGGGAGATTATGATTGGATTATCGATTTAGTTAAAGAAGATATATTGAATCTAGTCTCTGAGATTTAAACCGAGATAACGAATTTCCGGATTCAAGAAACTGATTACCAGTATTGGGCTAAGCATTAAGTGGGGACAACTTTCGGATTTACACATGGCAACGGTTCGTTTGGACCAAAAACAAAGGGCGCTGATAAGAGCCATACCCGATTCTTATCATTCCGCCTTAGCCAACTTTTTTGGTAGCGGACCCAAAGATATCGAACTTGCCAGAAAACAACATTCTGATTACAAAAACACACTTGAAGATGCAGGAATTAGTGTTGTAATGCTTGATGCTGATGAGAATCATCCAGACTGTCTTTTTGTTGAAGACCAAGCCGTGATTATTGACGGACGAGTACTGCTCCCAGTCCCAGGCCACCCTTCAAGGGTAAATGAGCAACCACCGATTTCTAATTTCCTAGTTACTGAAATGGGCGGCGCACAAGTATGTAGGATGAGCGGAGATGCAAGAATGGATGGAGGAGACATCTTACGTTTAGGAGATTTATTTTTTGTTGGACGCTCAACACGAACCAATGATTTAGGGATAGAAGAATTACGAGATCTACTATCTCACTTAGGCCATGAACTAAGGGTAATCGACATCCCTGAACACGCTCTTCATCTAACTAGCATAGCATCCACTCCTACAGATGAAGTAATTTTAGCCCCTGAAGGCTATCTACCAAAGGATGCATTTGGAGAGTTACCAGAAGGATCCCGAGTGATTTGGATGCCTGAAGAAGAAACCTATGGCTGCAATACTATTGGTCTTCCTGGCGGTAAAGTATTAGTTGCTAAAGGGTATCCTACAGTAGAAAAAACTCTTATTGAATTAGGACTTGACATTATCACTTTAGATTTCAGTGAAATACGAGCTGCCGACGGTTCACTGACGTGCTGCTCACTATTTTATTGAATAATCAATTCAAAAATTAGTTAGCCAACTAACTATAATCGCTTCCAAATCATCCATAGTTGAACAAATTACGAGATCATTTTCAAAACAATTTTGACCAATTAAATCGTTTAATATCACACCATCAACACTTGCTGATAATTGTAAAGTGATCTCATGGCGAGAATATATTCCAACTTCAAAAACAATCTCTAATTCTTGCATAGTTAATTGCTTAAATTTCTCAGAGAAAATAAATGAGCAGAAATCTTTCACGCTTAAGAAAGAACATAACATTGACAGAGTACCAACCAATTCTTGAACTTCTTCTTCTAATTTAGTAACCCCTTCACTTTCGATAGATTTGATGACAAGGGTTAGTACAGGGGTATTTGTTTCTACCAAGGCAAATCAACACCATCATATTGCACAAAACGTCCAGAACTATCAAGTGAATGCGAGTAGATCAACTCCAACATTCCTTCAACACTGTCACTTAATTCAACAGGAGCATGTTCGCCCCCCATCCTCGTTTTTACCCAACCAGGGTGGAGAATCAAAAATGAAATATTATCTTTCAAAGCCTCCTTTTTCATCGCAACACTCAACATGTTAAGGGCCGTCTTTGACGCCCGATAAGCATAAGATCTACCAGAGTGACAATCATCTATTGAACCCATCAAACTACTAATCATAGCTACAGTAGTTAACGAGTCATGACTCATCTTGTCATAAAATTCCTTCACCATTCGAACCGGCCCAACAGAATTTATATCCAAAACCTCCAACATCCACCGGTCATCTATTTCCTTGATATTCCTCCAGCGACCATCAGGAACGCCCGCATTATTAATTAATAAATCAATAGAAGAATCAACACTTTCTACAAATTTCTTGATAGATTCATTACAAGTAACATCTAATTTATGGCAAGATAGGTTATCATTTTCGATTAGATCGAGCCTATGCATATCAGAACGATACCCAGCATAAACTCGCCAACCATCTTCTAATAGTCTAACCACGAACTCAGAACCTATTCCTCTACTAGCGCCAGTAACGACTGCAGTACGCATATCACACCGTTATATTGCACGACTTTTAATCTTGCACAGTATTGACAATTTCACTTATTCTAAATCAAATCTATCTGCATTCATAACTTTATTCCATGCAGCAATAAAATCAGTCTTGAATTTATCTTCATTATCATCTTGAGCATACACTTCAGCAATTGCTCTTAATTGTGAATTGCTACCAAATACCAAATCAGCTCTAGACGCTCTTCGTAAAACTTCTCCAGAAGTTCTGTCCACTCCGTCATATGAGTTACTACCGGTTGGCTTCCACTTTACTCCCATATCTAGTAATGTAGTGAAGAACTCGTTGTCCAAGACGTCATTATTACTAGAGAATAGACCTCTATCATCAGAACTTACACCGAGACTCCTTAATCCTCCAACAAGAACAGTCATTTCAGGAGCAGTCAAACCTAGAAGTTGAGCCTTATCCAACATCATTTCCTCTGGGCTTACCGCATAAGTCTTCTTCAAATAATTTCTAAATCCATCAGCCAATGGTTCCATTACATCAAAAGAATCTCCATCCGTTTGTGATTCACTAGCATCCCCTCTTCCAGGGTTGAAAGGAACAGTAATTCCACTAGCCATTTCAATTCCAACATTACCAGCTAGAACTATTACATCAGCAAGACTTGCTCCATTATTTTCAGCAATACTGCCGAGAGTAGATAGAACAGAATCCAATTCTCCAGGCTTGTTTGCTTCCCAATTTTTCTGCGGTGCAAGTCTGATTCGAGCACCATTTGCTCCACCACGCATGTCTGAGCCACGGAAAGTGGATGCGCTTGCCCAAGCAGTTTCAACCATTTGTGTAATAGAAAGACCGCTTGCTTTGATAGCTTGCTTAACAGCACCAACATCGTAAGAAGTTGAACCTGGGGTTACTGGGTCTTGCCAAATCAAATCTTCTTCAGGAACTTCAGGCCCTAAATAACGAACTTTTGGACCCATGTCACGGTGAAGTAGTTTGAACCAAGCTCTTGAGAAAGCGTCTGCAAATTGATCAGGATTTTCATGGAAACGCTTTGAGATTTTACGGTATTCAGGATCTCTAATCATTGCCATATCTGCAGTAGTCATCATTGTTGGAACCTTCATATTTGGATCTTCAGGGTCAGGGGCCATATCCTCTTCATCAGGATTTTCTGGAGTCCATTGGTTGGCGCCAGCAGGACTCTTTACCAATTTCCATGCATTTTCATATTTGAATAATAAATCGAAATACCCATTATCCCATTGTGTTGGATTTGCTGTCCAAGCACCTTCAATGCCACTAGTAATTGCATCTCTTCCATGACCAGAACCATGAGTACTTGTCCATCCAAAACCTTGCTCTTCAATTCCAGCACCTTCAGGCTCAGAACCAACCAATCCAGCATCTCCTGCACCATGCGCTTTACCAAAAGTATGGCCGCCAGCAGTCAAAGCAACTGTCTCTTCATCATTCATTGCCATCCTTGCAAAGGTTTCTCGAATATCTTGAGCACTTAATTCTGGATTAGGATCGCCATTAGGGCCTTCAGGATTAACATAAATCAATCCCATTTGTACAGCAGCTAGAGGATTTTCAAGATCTTGTCGAGTATCTCCATATCTGTTATCTCCAAGCCATTCATCTTCAGCGCCCCAATAAATGTCTTCTTCAGGGTGCCAAATATCTGGCCTTCCGCCACCAAACCCAAAGACTGGACCGCCCATAGATTCTATCGCTACATTACCTGTCAAAATTAACAAATCTGCCCAACTAATAGCGTTTCCATACTTCTTTTTTATTGGCCACAAAAGCCTCCTTGCCTTGTCCAAGTTACCATTATCCGGCCAACTGTTTAGAGGAGCAAATCTTTGGGCACCAGTACCTCCTCCACCACGACCATCACCGGTTCTGTAAGT
>DUKP01000100.1:0-1796 GCA_013329295.1 Candidatus Poseidoniaceae archaeon | reverse complement strand
GCAGGCCACCAGTCCTGACTATCAGTCATTAAATCATGCAAATCCTTTTTCAAAGCTGCATAATCAAGATTTTTGAATTCCTTACGATAGTCAAAATCATCCTCCATAGGATTTGATTTCCTGTCGTGTTGGTGCAAAATACTCAAATCTAGTTGATTAGGCCACCAATTTCGATTAGTTGTTCCGAAGTTTGGGCTTGTTGCTGCACCGTGCATAAAAGGGCACTTCGCATCGTCTCCATTACCATGTCCGCTGGTCATATTTTCTGCAAAAAATCCTAATTATAAAACATTAATGATAAACAATTCCAAAATTAAAAATCACCATTCAACATCAAATTCATCACCAACAGATGAAGATGGCTTATCAAGAACAGAAACAACCTTTTCTTGGATTACTTCAACCTCATTCACTTCTTCTTCATCTTTTACTTCGATCGGCGAATCGATAATTTCCTTTGTTGCTTTTATTGGTTTGACAACAACAGTGCCGGTTTGATTTTCAGAAGAATATTTTTCTTGATATATTATTTTCTTTTTCTCTTCAATATCCTTTTTCAATTCCTTTTTAGGTAAATTAAAATGCTCTTCACCAATTTTCATTTCAGAGAAATTTTTTTCCAATATATCTTCAAGTTCGGGAACGGACTTATCATTGGCCATGTAATGACATCAGATTATCACACAAGAAATCTTTGATTAGATGTCTAACTTCAAGACAGACCTTCATGAAGTATTAGCCTTAGGCAGTTTCATGCGCGTAGGCATCGTTGTAAATCCCGATGCGGGTTTGGGCGGTAAATTAGGCTTCAAAGGTAGCGATGGCCGAGCAGAAGAAGCAAGAAACGCAGGAGCTCAAGATCGCGCTGGACCAAGAATGCAACAATGTTTAAACAAATTTTCCGATTTACTAAACTCATCATTAAATCGCTCTAAAGTGATACCAGAACTATATTCTTGGGAAGGTAGGATGGGAGGAGATTGGATTAACAATGATTATCAATCCATAGGCAAAACACCTGATATAACTAATGCAGAAGATACTGGGGGGTTAGTAAAACAATTAATCGCGTTAGAAATAGACGTAATTTTGTATGCTGGAGGCGACGGCACAACAAGAGATATCGTAAACGCACTTGGCGAAGTTAAAATTCCATTAATCGGAGTTCCAGGCGGTGTAAAGATGCACTCTGGGTGCTTTGCTACAACACCTAATGCTGCCGCAGAAGTATTATTCTCATTTGTTATTGGGGACTTAACTTCATCAATTACTGAAGTTATGGACTTAGATGAAGAAGTGTATCTTACTGGTCAATGGAAAGTTAGAATGTATGGTGAAGCACTAACTCCAGCAAGCCCGAGATACATACAAGGGGCTAAGCAACAGGTTGAACGTTCATCTGAAGAAGAGATAATCGAAGGATTGGCCAATCATCTTGATGAATTAATTAACAATAACCCAGATCTAATGGTCGTTTGGGGAAGCGGAGGAACCTTGACTTTAATTGGGCAATTAATCGGCTATGAGCTAACATTACTGGGTATCGATATTCAACATCAAAATCAGATACATAAAGATCTCAACGAACAAGAATTAATTCAAATTCTTTCATCCCACCAAGGTGAAAAATTACTACTTTTATCCCCTATGGGTGGTCAAGGATTTTTGATAGGCAGGGGCAATTTACAATTATCACCGGAAGTGCTACGATTGATTGGTATTGAATCAATATTAGGTGTTGCAACACCGGCCAAATTAATCGGGTTGTCAAATGTTAGAATTGATACTGGTGAAGA
>DUKP01000130.1 GCA_013329295.1 Candidatus Poseidoniaceae archaeon | reverse complement strand
CAGATTCATCATCTTCAGTCTCCTCTTCATCTTTAGATTCAACTTCTTCAACTACGACTTCTTCATCAATAGTTTCTTCCTCAGGTTTTGAATCATTAGATTCAGAAACATAATCTGATGCAGCCTTTTTCAATTCAGCTTCAGTCAAGTAGTCATTATTATTTTCATCATAGTCTGCGGCAAATGATAAGAATTTATCCTTATCACTAATCTCATGCTTTTTCATTACTCGATCAAGGACATTTTCTGAGTAATCTTTGGCTTTTCCAGATGGTTCATCTTGAACATCGTCAGATTCAGAAAGTTCTTCTCCATTGATTGCAGCAACTAATTCTTCAAGACTAATTACTCCATCACCATCAGTGTCAACCTCTAAAATCAATCTATCAATTTGTGATGGCGGTAAATCTGCTAAATTCATTTTTAATAGGCCATCTTTTAATTCATCGTCATTGATAGAACCATCTGAATCAGAATCAAATTTAGAAAACAACATTTTTGCATCTATTCCAGTATTATTGAACCAGTTTCGCAAAACATCTAAGACATCGTCTGCTACAAAATAAACACCACATTCAGGGCAACTTTTCGAATCTAATGGTACCAATGCCTGACAAGCACCACATTCACCAAGTGCTTCATCGGATACACCGGAAAAACGGACCCCACACTCTGGACAATCTTTTGAGTCAAGTGGAATTATCGCTCTACAGGAGCCGCATTCAGCCATTGGAATATTGTTTTCTTCAGTGTCGGACATAGTCACACCCAATTATCGGAATACTACCCATGATATAATGGTTGACGGGCATTTATGGCTCAAATGTATATATGATTGGTCTTATTCGTAAACAGGCGAGACAATGGAGTTAAGACCAAGTTGCGTTTATCTCTATGAGTTTTCAGATTATGCTAAGTTGTCCATGGATATTGAATTATTGATGGAAATTAATAGTGAATCTCAATTTACACTTTTTTCTAGGTTACCAACCAGGAGGTTGATTGAAAGGTTAGATTTATCAAAAATAGATCACTATTGGATAACTGAAAATGAAGGTAAACAGTCGATAAAACCTGATATTGAAAATATTTTCAACTTAATAATGGAAAATAATAATGATGGATTAAACGTGTATTTAGTGGATGGTTTGGAATATATTTTAAGCAGCAGTAATAACGATGATCTATTGTCAAAAATGTCACAATTTACAGATGATCTCAAGCCGTTAAATTCAGCACTGATATATTGCATTGATAGTTTAGCATTCGATAACAAATGGATAATAAAATTAAGACATCTTAGTCAAATTTTACAAATTAAGACTCCAGAAGTAGTAGATGTTTCAATTACAGAAGTTGAAGATGAAGAAGAGGCAGTAGAAGTAATACAACATGAACTTGGCATTGATGGAGGTCCACGTTTAGCATATTTAGCGAGATTACCGGAAATTGGATTTACTAATGAGATATTAGTGAAAAGAATTCTTCAATGGAGGAGAATGGGTTTAGATGTATCTAAAATAGAGCCTGCTATGTCATACTCTAGTAAAGAGGCTTATGAGCTCTATAAATTAGTGGAAGAAGATGTCAGACGGGCTACAGAATTAGAGAGATTTATTCATGCAAATCAAGAACATTTGAACACTTCTGAAATAGCTACAGACTTATTTAGAATTAGACAATTAACTGGCTTGGATGAATTGGAACAAAAATATTACACTTCATCTTGATAATTTGAAATTTTCAGCCTCAATTCTAGCCAGCCATGAACCATTTCTTAAGTTCAATGCGATTTCCTTCAATTCATCACTAGTGCTGCGATCAGCGTCTAATTCAGGGGAGATATTTCTCAACAATTTAATTAAAGATTTAACCATAGGTGAGGGCGAATGTTCAGCATGTTTCAATGCTTCGCCAGCAATCAATAATTCACATGCTAAAACTTCTGAAATTCTTAGACATGCTTGAAATAAATTCCAGCATGCTGTAGCACCCATACTTACATGATCTTCTTGGCCAGCAGAAGTGCTAGTTGAAAATGCAGTACGGGGGGATGAATGCCCGTGTAATTCTGCCAAAGCTGCACCTGCACTATATTGGACAATCATTAATCCTGATTCCAACCCACTATTAGTCGCCAAGAATGGTGGCAAATTACTCTTTTTTGGATCCAATAGTTGGTCCATCCGCCTTTCTGAAATAGAACCTAACTCAAATAATGACAAAGACATCCTATCTGCGCATAATGCTAAAATTTCACCATGAAAATTGCCTTGAGATACTATTTGATGGCTATTACCTTTCTTATCTGGGAAAACCAATGGGTTATCTGTGGTGCTATTCAATTCTATACTTATTGTTGATTGCATAGCCAATAATGCTTCATAGACTGCACCATGAACTTGAGGAGTGCATCTAAATGAGTAAGGATCTTGTACCTTGTCACAATTAGCATGAGATGATAAAATTTCAGAACTCTTCATAATTTCTCTTATACGTTGCGCGACTATTTTTTGACCAGGATGTGGTCTTGCTTCATGCACTCGGTCATCTGTAGGCGTAATACTTCCTTTGAAACCGTCTAAAGAAGCACAATATATTACATCAGCAATAGGTAATAGATTGTTAAGAATATCAAGTGATAAAATAGAATAACTTAACATTTGACTGGTGCCATTGATCAATGATAAACCATCTTTAGCCTGAAGTTCAATAGGTATGAGGCCGTTTTCAGTTAATACGTCACGTGTGACTAATAATTCACCTTCATCCGATACAATATTTCCCTCACCAATTAGTGTAAGTGCCATGTGGGATAAAGGCGCTAAATCGCCACTTGCTCCAAGACTACCAATTCTTGGAATATATGGTGTGATTTGTAAGTTAACGAAATCGATTAATTGTTGAACTACGTTTGGATGAACTCCTGAGAAACCTTTGGCAAATGAATTAATCCTAGATACCATCATTGCCCTAACAGACAATTTATCCATCATTTCTCCAAGTCCCGTAGCATGTGAGCGGATTAAATTATTCTGTAGTTGTTGTAATTTATCAGAATCAATTGTCGTGTTAACAAGGGAGCCAAAGCCTGTATTAATGCCATAGACAACATCATCGGATTGTAAAATATCCTCCACAACAGCCCTAGACATAACTATTCTACTCCAAGCATCTTCAGATACCTCTAACTTTGCATTACCTGAGGCTATAGCCATTACTTCAGCGGTAGACAATGTGTTACCATCTAGGAATACTGAGCGACTCATTTAATCACCCTATCAAGTCGTCAAAGATAGCATCATCGGTTATATTAGGTACTGTGACCTTTAACATTGGATTTATTTTCATAGCGTGATTAATTGCTTCTATTGCACCGTTGTTTCTTGCCCATGCTCTACGTGCAACTCCATTGTTTACATCCCAATGTAACATTGATTCAATTTTCTGTGCTGCCTCATCACTTCCATCTATTAACATACCAAAACCACCATTCATTACTTCGCCCCATCCGACTCCACCTCCATTATGGAGGCTAATCCATGTGGCGCCTCTAAAGGCGTCTCCAACAAAATTCTGAACAGCCATGTCTGCGGTGAACATAGAACCATCCTTGATATTAGCAGTTTCACGATATGGGCTATCTGTTCCAGAAACATCATGGTGATCTCTGCCGAGTACAATTGGTGCCGAAATTTCACCGCTAGCAATTGCTTGATTCATTGCTAAGGCAATTTTTCTTCTACCAATATCATTAGCATATAGGATTCTTGCCTGGCTTCCAACAACCAGTTTATTATGTCCAGCTTGCTCAATCCATCTAATATTATCATTCAGTTGTTGTCTAATTGAAGAAGAGGATTCTTCAAGAAGATTTTCTAATACTGATTTTGCAATTTCATCAGTTTTAGCCAAATCATCAGGATTGCCTGAAGTACAAACCCAACGATAAGGTCCAAAACCATAATCAAAACATATCGGCCCCATTATATCTTCAACATAACTTGGATATCTAAATCCGCCATCATCAGACATTACATCAGCACCAACTCTAGATGCTTCCAGCAAAAATGCATTACCATAGTCCCAAAAGAACATGCCTCTCTCCGATAAAATATCAATGGATTTAGCATGTCGCCTCAATGTCTCCTGAACTTCTCTAACAAATTTATCAGGCTCATTAGACATCATTTTAGTACATTCTTCATAGGTATAATCTGCAGGAAAATATCCACCTTGATACGGGTTATGTAGTGAGGTTTGATCACTTCCGAGATCGACATCGATATTTCTTTCAACGATTCTCTCCCATAACTCAACAATGTTTCCAATATAGCCAATTGATATTGCTTCTTTACGATTGGCGGCAGAAACCATAAGATCTATTGCTTCATCAATATCTCTTGAAACATTAGTTAACCAACCTTGCTCATATCTTTTAACCGCTGCATGTTCATTGATTTCTGCTACTATACAAGCAGCACCAGATATTACTGCAGCCTTTGCTTGCGCGCCAGACATCCCCCCAAGACCAGAAGTGACAAATGTAACTCCGGACAAATCTTTTCCAGGTGGAAGATTCAAATGCATTCTAGCTGCATTGAGTAATGTTATAGTTGTTCCATGAACAATTCCTTGTGGCCCGATGTACATATACGAGCCAGCAGTCATTTGCCCATATTGAGTGACACCAAGAGAGTTCATCTTTTCGTAATCTTCTCGTGAACTATAATTTGGAATAACCATGCCATTAGTTATGACTACTCTTGGAGCATTTTTACTTGAAGGAAATAATCCAAGTGGATGTCCAGAATACATTACCAATGTTTGTTCGTCACTCATTTCGCATAAATATTGCATTGCCAATCTATATTGAGCCCAATTTTGGAATACAGAACCATTTCCTCCATAAGTAATCAATTCATGAGGAAATTGAGCTACAGCAGGATCTAAATTATTCATAATCATCAGCATTATGGCGGATGCTTGTTGTGAATTAGCGGGGTATGCTTCGATAGGATATGCTTTCATTTCATATTCTGTAGGCCTAAATCTTTGCATGGTAATTCTGCCAAATGTTTCAAGTTCCTCAAGAAATTCGGCTGCTAAGGTTTTATGAAATTGTGCATCAAAATACCTTAGAGCATTTTTTAATGCTAATACTTTCTCTGAATTATCTAATACTTTCCTTCGAGCAGGAGCATGGTCAACAGAATTATCAGTTCCAGGATGTGGAGGGAGATTGTTAGGGATTCCTTCTAGTAAACAATTCCTAAGAACCATCCAATCGGCTTCCATGAGTTTACCCAAGGCGAGGGATTCTTTGAGACTATTGCTCAATATTTGCCTTAAGGTCAGGTCGCCAATAAGTGAATATTATTCCTGAGAATATCATTAAACAGGAGAATGATATGAAACCAGAACGTAAAGACAAGTCGTGATATTCTACTAAAAATCCAGCAACAGATGTTGAAATTGCAGCAGTACCACCTAATATCAGCATATCCATAGAAAAGACTCTACCTCTAACTTCATCTTCAACCCACATTTGTGTAAGTACTGTTGACAAAACCCAATTACCACCACTTGCTGCATGGGCTAGAATGATTAAAGCTACAGTAAATGGCAAATAATAATCTAAGGAAATTCCGACAATGAAGTAAAATAATCCAGAAATTGAAACTAATATGCCAATAAGTGATGGCCATTTGGATTTATCTTTGAACAGCGCCCTAGCAATTAATGGCCCTATTCCAGTACCAACTCCTCTTGCAAAGAAGAACAAGCCAAATCCAAAAGCAGCACCATAACCAGTTAAATCTGCTCCAGCAAGAACTAAGAAAACTCCTGCTAACCCTGCTCCAGCTAGATTCCATGATGATTTAGCAAATACAATTCTTAGCAATTTTTTATCTTGATATATTCTTGTCCATCCAATCTTAATATTCTTGAATGCAGTACTCAATAATGGCCCTTTGATCGATTTGTCAAATTTTTGTTCAAATGTTAGAGGAATCAATAGCAGAGAAGAAAGTAAAAAGGTGTATGAATCAATTATGAAGGCCATATCAGTACCCCATACACTAACAGTAATTCCACCTAACATAGCACCAATGCATAGTGCCGTAGACCAAGAAGCACTATCTATTGCATTAGCAGTGATAAGGTCTGCTTCATCTACAATATTTGGCAATGCAGCACGTTCAGCAGTAACATAAACGCCGTGAAGTAACATCATAAAACCTGACAAAGTAATAAGCCACCACATGTCTTCTTTACCATCAACAAATAGGAATGAAAGTGCAACGAATATTTGAACAATATTAGACCATAGCATCAATTTTTTCCGACTAATTCTATCTGCTAATAAGCCATTAATAGGTTGAGAAATAGCAAAAAGTGCCATTCTAACAGAAAATAGTATTCCAAGTAAAAATTCTGAACCTGAATATTCTAAAATTAAGAAAAACAGTGCTATGGTATTGAACCATTCCCCAAGCAATGAAATTACAGAAGCTGCCCATAATCTACGGAATTTGGAATTGGATAGAAAGAATTCAATATAGCCCTTAGTCAATATCACTCCTCCTCATGCACGGGATTTTGTCCACTGATGGTACAAATAATCCACTTTGAGGTAGGAGTATTTGATATATCTGCAGTAGATTCCAAAGGCACTAATTCGTTGGCCTCTGGGAAATATGCTGCAATATTCCTTTTTGGTATTTTGTATGGAATAACTATCCACTGCTTTGATATTCTTACATTGCCATTGAAATGACTTGTTATATCGACATAATCTCTAGTTTTAATTTGTAAATCGAGCATATCATCAGGATTCATCAAAATGACTCTCCTGTTACCTTTAATACCTCTATATCTGTCATCAAGGCCATAAATTGTAGTATTGTATTGATCATGAGAACGCATAGTCATCATGACAAATTGGTCATCTTCTATGTCTACATTTGGTAATGGATTACTTGAAAAGTGTGCCAATCCATCTGAAGTATTGAATTGACAACTGTCTTTTGGAGGATTGGGTAGGTAAAATCCATTTTCTTCACGTACACGATGATTATAATTGTCAAATCCATTAACGCATTGACCAATTAAATCCCTAATCTTATCATAGTTGTCTACTTGTTCAAGGAAATTAATTGATGAATCTTCAAGCGTCGTATCGGCAAGTTGTGCAACAATCCATGGTTCACTTCTTAACTCACTAGAAGCAGGTTTCAATCTACCTTCAGAGGTGTGAACAATACCCATTGAATTTTCTACTGTTACGAATTGAGGCCCTGATTTTTGTTTGTCAAACTCTGTTCTTCCTAAACATGGCAATATTAGCATCTCGTCAGATTGAACTAAATGTGAACGATTTAACTTAGTAGAAACATGTACACTCATTGATAGTTTGGAAACAGCCTTTGAGGTTCTTTTTGTATCGGGAGTCGCTGATATGAAATTACCACCTAAGCAAAATAAGAAGTCAACATCGCCTTTCTCCATTGCAATGATAGAATTAACTACATCATATCCATGTTTCCTAGGCATTGTAAATTTCAAACCTTGCTCCATATTTTCAATGAATGAATCGCTAGGAGCCTCCCAGATTCCTACAGTTCGATTACCTTGTACATTGGAATGGCCTCTTACTGGGCATAAACCTGCACCCTTACGTCCAATATGACCTCCCAATAGATGCAAATTGACAACTTCTTGAATCACTGATACTCCATTTCTATGTTGTGTCAAACCCATAGCCCAACAGGATATTACGGATTTGGAATTAGCTAAAATTTCTGCAAGTCTGATGATTTCTTCTTTGCTAATACCTGAATCTCGAGACACTCTATCCCAGTCTAGTAGTTGCAAAGAGTTTTCATACTGTTCATATTCAGAAGTTTTGTCATTTATGAATTTATGATCCACTTTTTTAGAATCTATGATTAATTTATTGATACCTTGGAATAACGCTGCATCTCCACCAATCTTTATCGGTATATGTATATCAGATAATTTGGTGGATTTGAAGTTTAATTTCATATAATCTTGAGGATGTTTGAAGCGAACCAGTCCAGTTTCAGGTAGTGGATTGATATGAATAATTGTGGAGCCTTTTTTCTTGGCATCGCTAAGTGCAGTCAGCATACGAGGATGATTAGTTCCTGGATTTTGTCCAATTACTAAGATTGTATCGGCATGATTGAAATCATCCAGCGTGACAGTACCTTTGCCAATTCCAATTGTTGAAGTCAATGCTTTACCGCTGGATTCATGGCACATATTGGAGCAATCTGGTAAATTATTAGTCCCATACATTCTAACAAATGCTTGATACAGAAATGCTGCCTCATTACTAGTCCTGCCAGATGTGTAAAAAACTGCATTATTGGGGCTATCTAGTGTATTCAATTTCTTTGATATTAGACTAAATGCTTCAGTCCAGGATATGGGTTTGTAGTTTGACTCTCCTCTTTTCAAATACATCGGTTCAGCTATTCTACCTTGGCTATTGAGCCAATAATCACTCCTCTGTGATAATTCTTTTACCGTATATTTGGCAAAGAACTTGCGGTTTACATTAGCCTTCATAGCCTCGTCCGCTACAGCCTTTGCACCATTTTCGCAAAATTCGAAAGGAGAGCTATGTTCTGGATCTGGCCAAGCGCAACCCGGGCAATCAAAACCATCTTTTTGATTAACCATTTTCAAAGTCTTGATAGTTTTCATAGGACCCATTTTTTTGATTGAATGGACAGCGCTTGAGATCACTGCAGGTATGCCGGCGGCTGTTGATTTTGGACTAGATAATTTCAACTTAGATTGGTCGACGGGAGTTAAGCCATCGGTATTGCCGCCCATCGTAATCATTTTATTGTACCTAATTTGACTTTTCAAGTCTTGGGCTAAAATCATGATTAGCCAATGATTGTAGCACTATTTTGTTTAACGAAAGAGTAGATTGTGATGCCTAATTGTCTAGCGCATTCTGCAGCCAAGGTTGAACAAGCTCCAATTGATGCGATGACAGAAATATTAGCTCTTGCAGCCTTTGCAACTATATCCCATCCACACCTACCACTTAATAACAAAATAAATTCACTCATTGTAGCATCTGTAATTGATTTACCAACCACTTTGTCTACTGCATTGTGTCTACCTATATCTTCTGAAAGATATTTTAAATCCCCTGTAAAATTCAGTAATCCAGCACTGTGCATGCCGCCAGTTTTGGAGAATCCATCCTGCAAAGACTTCATTTGTTCTAGTCCCAAATGAAGTATTGATTCATCAAATATGATACCTCCTTCAACAATGGGTAAATCAGTAATTAATGTGTCAAGCCCATGAGTATTGCAGGCGCCACATGAAGTGGTAGTGATACCAGTAATTTTTGGTTGAGTTAGTAAGGGAAGTGATGAATTTACCTGCGCTTTAATTCCGTCTTTGCTTGAAGTTATTATTACATCATTTGAACATATTTTAGCTTGCGCCCTTTCAATATACCCTTCCGACAGCAAATGACCTATCAATAGATTCTCACAATCATTTGGTGAGGCCAATAATGTGGCAATTTTCTGTTCATTAAAATACAAGTAAATTAGTGATTCTACTGCTAAATTATCAGAAGAAATTGACAAATTTCCATCTTTTAACTTGGAAACTGGTACTTTTCTATGATTCATTGCCATCACCACTACGTAAATGATCAATTTCAAAAAACTCAAATTGTAAATTGACTAGTTCTTTGCTTGTCTTTGCAGAAGAATACTCTTCAAGAGGTTCAAAGTTCAATTCAATAAAGCGCTGACCCCATCTAAATGCTGATAGTAAAGATATGGCTTGTTCTTTGTTCCCAGTTAAATAAGTGGCAGCGGCAAGAGCCTCTACTGTGGATAATTTACCTGGTTTACCCCAATTTACAGGATTTGCAGCAAGAAATAATGGTAACATTCGCGGCTGTAATCTAGTTTGTCGCAT
>DUKP01000116.1 GCA_013329295.1 Candidatus Poseidoniaceae archaeon | reverse complement strand
TGATAATCTTAACAATTATTTTGAGGATACCATAGGATGTGACTTGATTTGGATAGGTATAGGTAATGGTAGTACTGATGCATGGGTTACTAATCCAACAGTATTCGACACCGATAGTGGAGGTGTTGACGATCGAACAGAATATTTTGATGGAACTAATCCTGAGTCTAATCCATTAGATGACGTACTTCCAGAAGATTTTGATGGCGATGGAATCCCAGATGCCATAGAGAATCTAACTGGAACCGATTGGACTAACCCTGATACAGACGGTGGTGGGATGTTAGATGGAGACGAATGTCCAATTGCATTTTGGGGTACATTATGTACAAACTCACCTTATGACCCATTTGATCCTACAGATGATATTGTAGAAGATGGTGTTGTATTTTGGGCTAACAATACTACTGGTGAAGTAGATATCAACCAAATTCACCGATGGAGATTGAATACTAACGATTTTTACACAGGTTCTACTTATGCAAACCTACAAGATGTTCATCCATTCTCACCTATATTGACAAATGTAGATAATTCAAGTCAATTACCCGATGATAGTTTTTCTAATTCAACTATTGATTGGGAAATAACCTATAGAGAACTTATTGGCCTTGGCAATATACCGGTTTCTTCATATTATCGTAATCTTACATTCTGGTCCGATCCTGCTGCAACGTTACTTAGGTCAAACGATACGCACAACATCAAAGTTGATTTAGGTGAAATCAATAGATTAAATCTAAGGCAAGAAGAATATTTCTTTGATTGGGATTCACTTGCTGCTAACACAATTGTAAGTCAAGACTTTGATTACCAACTTGTAGTCCCTTCAGAATTTGATGATCAACAGTCTTCTGAATATTTTGTCACTCAAACAGTTAACTCAGTTACTCAAAATGCAACCTCACAAGATGCTTATACTGTAGCAAAATCGTTGAGCGATTTCTTACGTCTAGGCAATGAAACATTCGAGTTCAATTTATATCATACTCCAGTATCAAATCCTACTGGACAAGATATAACATCTTACGTTCTTCAAAGTGGTTTTGGGCAGTGTAAAGACTACAATACTGCCTTTGTAACTATGGCTAGGATAGCTGGTCTACCTGCTAGATATGTTACAGGTTATGTTGGTGGCGAATGGAATGGTGCAGGTTACACAGTTTCAACACAAGATTATTCATCTTGGGGTGAAGTTAAACTTTCTTTTGATTCTGGATCGGGTGAAATTGACTTAGGATGGGTTCCGTTTGATTCTTGCCCTGCTTCTGAAAATTTGACAATTCTTAATCAAACAATTTCACCGTTTACAATCGATCGGGATTTATCGGATACCTTTAATTTCTCAGGACAATTTGTATTTGCAGATAATTCAACTCCAATTGCCAACTACGATTTATCAGCATATTTAGTACCTTTAGCTAATCCTCAAGCAGAGTTAGTTGAGGAAATGTTAGTCGGTGAAGTTCAAACAGATGGTAATGGTAATTTTTCTTTTAATGACTCCCTCTCTATTTCTCTCAATCCCGGTGTGTATTCCTTATTAATCAGGCATGGAGCCTTCGAGTTAATATCCCAAAATGTCATTTTATTCTCTAGTTGGTTGAACTTGACGGATGATTCGGTAATTACACACGAATTCCCACTTGTAATTGGAGCACCAGTTGTGGGTGCTGGTTCAACTACAACGATACAAGGTCAAATCAGTTATGAGAACTCTCCAGAGGACTATTCATTTGAAAGTGGAGATGTTAATATTTATTTGACTTTCATATCCTCTTTTAATGGCACTAATAACCTATCAGGACTTGTAACCCCTTCCGGGGCATGGTCCGTTAATGTAGAGTTAGATGAAACAGAGACACTTGGAATAATAAATGCTGAGTTATGGTTTGAAGGATGGGTAGAAGAATTTGATCCTCCAATTGCAATCTCAGAACACCATTTGCGTCCTTCCAACCTAAGCATCAGATTGGATGTTAGAGAAGCTCCAAATTTGACTGCAACAGTCGAAGGACCGCTATCAAACAAAAGTATCTTGGTGGTAGATCAAGACATTTGGGTAAATGGTTCTGCACAATCTCTAGGCCCTAGTCCAACAGACATGGAGGGTCAATTAGTACTCTCAATGCGTGAAAATGGTTCATTTAGTTCATGGAGTGAAATATTTAATATTACAGTAAACGGTACTTTTTCTATTCAGCAACAATTGACAGCACAATTAGCAAATTTTGGTGCTGGCGAGGTTGAAGTTAGATTAAGGTTCATACCAGTCTCAATTCAAGCAACTGACGATGCAAATCTGTCTTCTAGTGCGCCATATAAGTTGAAAAGTTTCCTGCAGTTTGAATTTGAATCAACTTCACAATTACGAGGTTATGATGGTTCGTTTGGAGTGTCTGTTTTAGACCATCGTGGAGAACCCGTTAGATCAACGGTTGGAGATTTTGATTTCTTTTTCAATAATTCATGGTTCAACACTACGTCTAACATATCGGGACAATTTCAGAAAGTAATCAATTTGGATGCTAATTTAACTGCTGATGATTATGTTATTGGAGTAGTTTACAATGGGAGTGATGATTATTCTCCGTCAACTGGGACTGGATTTTTGAGGGTCAAAGCAGAAATTGGATGGAACATCACAATCAGCCAAAATTGGACACATTTGGGCGATTCATTGTGGATAAATGGCACAATATTCGATGGAGTCTATCAAACCCCAATTCTTGGAGATAATATTTCTCAGTACTCTTTGGTATTGGTTACTGAGGATGAAAGGATTGTTGATTTAGCACAAGGAATTGTAGATAATCAAACCTCAACTTTCTCTGAAAACATTACAATTCCAAACAACTTACCATCAAATGCTTACGATGTTGAAATAAGATTTGACTTTTACAGTCAGCAACCAGAAGGAGGCCCATACTATGCCTCAGAAGATCCAATAGTTGACGAATCAACCGGTTCAATATCTGCTCTCCCTACCCCAGTAGTCTTGGTTGGAATAGAATCCGAATTTGTTGTAAGTTTAGCCGAAGAGCGAGAGAGAACCACACTTACTAACAATGATATCGAATTATCGGCTATTGTAGGTGATCTTGCTGATTTAAGTTTACTGCAAGGTGTCTCTGTTGACTTTTATTTCGATTATAATTCAACAAATGTTTCAATGGGTAGTTCAGTTAGCGATCCTAATGGATTTGCAAACCTTACTTGGACCGCAGCTGGAATCGCACCTGGATTATATGATATTCTAATTGTTGTCGCAGATGATTTGACAGATCCTTTAGCCAAGGGTAATTCTCGACGCACTGGAAATAGTACAGTCATTAATGTCACTATACAAGGTAATACTGATATAAGAATTGATTCAATACCAAGTAACGTTATCGCTGGCGTCGATTTCAATGTTGTTGGACAAGTTATTGATGATGATGATAATTCTCGTGTATTAGTAGAATCAGTTAACTTAAGAGTTAATTGGTTGAATAATGAAAATGAGACATTAGTTAGTTCTTACACTACTACTACTAATGGTTCATTCAATATGTCTGTACCTACTGACACGCTTAACAATGGAACAGTTCGTGGAGCTAAAACTTTGGTAATTTCAGTTGTTGAGGATTCATCAAAATTATATCTGACATCATCAGTTGAGACACCAGTATTTGTATTAGGAGTAACTCAATTTGAATCAATTCAACCATTGAATGCAATAGTTGTCAACCGCGGCGATAGTGTCAACATAACATCTAGGCTAGTTGAATCATCCAATTTGTTCCAACCACTATCGTCATATGATGTGAACTACAAGTTTAGAGGTAGTTCAATTGGTACAGTACTAACCGATAACGAAGGATTTGCTAACATTACTCACACCATACCATTTACGCAACCACTCGGTTTGACAAATGTAGAGATTACCTTTGCTGGAACTATTGATTTGGTAGGTAGCAACGCTAATTTCTCAACAATTAACGTCCGTTCTCTAACTTTCTTAGTAATTGATGACATTACAGCAAATCCTGTGGCTGGAGAATTATTCAATATTTCTGGACAGATTACTTCTGACAATGGAAGTGGATTAGAACAAATCGATGGAACCGTTTTACCAGCAAATATTCTGTTTGAAATTAATGGTGAATCGCTTGGATTTACGGTGACAGGCGGAGTAGTTGGACAAGATGGATTCTGGAATGCATCTATTCTTTTGTCGCCAAACTTTGCTGCAGGAAATAATACATTAGGTGCGACATATATTCCTGCAGTAAACTTCTATCTAGGTTCCAATAATACGAGTTTATTCGATAGTAGAGGATTCACTGAAATTCGATTCATAGATCCAATACTTGACTTACAAGGTCAGCCAAGTTTGAATGATAGAGTCGAGAGAGGCAATGATGTTGAAATTGAGGTTTTATTAATCGATAATACTGGTGAACCGGTTTCAGGTCAATTGATTACAATTTCACTCAATGGTACTGATATCAATACAATTATCACGACCGCAGAGAATGGTACTGCCTTCGGAGTTTTAACAACACCTGCTAACATGTCAGTAGGTGTCAAAGATGTTAATGCAATTTACACAGGTACATTTGGAACTACAGGTCTTTTGGGTTCAGAATCAAATACTTCATTTGTTGTACTTGCTGAAACAAATATTACGATAACAGAATATTCAGAGAGTTTGATCGCTGGTGATTATCTTACTGTCAACGGTACTCTACTAGATGACTTGGGACAGAGTTTAGCGGTTCTTGATGTTCCATCTTCAGCGGTAGTACACCTAATGATTGACGGAGCATCAGTTGCAAGTACAGAGACAGACGCATCAACTGGACAATTTAGCCTTGGATATTCCCTGCCACAGGACATTTCTGCTGGCGCTCACACCATTACAGTAGAATTCTTTGGTGGCCGAGATTGGGTAGACCCAATTGGCGTTGGAGAGCCATCAAATCCAGAATATTATCTGCCAACATCCACAACTGTACCTTTCAATATTAGTGTGCCTACTCAAATCACCTTGCTTACACCAGGAGGCGATGTTAATCGAGAAGAAGTAATGACCATTGAAGGATTATTACTTGATTTAGTTGATAATCCACTACCTAATTTAACAATTGAAGTTTGGTTAGACGGTGATTTCATGACGAATGTCGATACTGATGAAGACGGGTTATTCACTGCGATATATCCAGTTTCTGCTGATGCAGAACTTGGCCCTGTTCTACTAGAAATCAGATTTAATGGAAGTACATTTTATTTGCCAAGTTATACTAATGCGACTTGGAATATCTTTAGCCATATTGTATTGAGTGTTGAAGTGCCAGAAACAGTAGCAGTTGGTCAAAATATAACCATAACTGGAAGTGTGGCAGATAATCAACTAAATCCAATTGCTGGCCATCAAGTTGAACTAATTATTGAGGGAATTACCATTACTTCCGTGACTACAGATTCATCAGGTGCATTTTCTTACGATTGGACAGTTTCAGATCTGTTTGAATTTGGTAATAGGACAATAACAGCTTATTCTGGTAGCCAAGGCTACTACAGAGCAAATAGTACTAATGCAACATTCTTCCTTGCTCACAGAGCAGATATGACTGTATCATTTGATAGTAATGCTCAGGTAACTAGAGGCGAACTTTGGGAAATGTCAGGAAGGCTGTTTGATATTGATTCACTGACTAATGAAGGTTTAGAAAATGAAATCTTAGAAATATATCTTGATGGAGAGTTAGTGGCAACAACTCAAACTACAACTAATGGAGATTGGAGCGCAATTATTTTTGCCACTCAAGATTTGTCAAGAGGATTACATGAGATAGAAATTGTATTCCCAGGGACATTATCACACATCGGAACCGATGAAATGCTAATTGGCTATGTATGGGCAGACCTTGACATTTCTATTGATTCAACATCAACAACTGTAGCGATAAGGTCAGATGGAACATTTGGACCAATATCAATTACTGGTTCTATTTCAGAAATCGGTGGAACAGGAGAAATCTTTGAGAATCTAGCAATAAATGTTGGAAATGGTACAGATTGTGAATCTCAAAGAGAAGGTGCAAGATGTATACCTT
>DUKP01000087.1:1965-3551 GCA_013329295.1 Candidatus Poseidoniaceae archaeon | reverse complement strand
CATATTTTCAAGGAGCCATATTGGTCCTAGCATTTTTGAATATAAACTATTTCCTAATTCAGATATTAATAAATATGAATCTTTTGTATTGCGGAACTCAGGAAACGATTGGGAATCAACCATATTAAGAGATGGTTTTACTACAAGCCTCACAAATGACTTAGACATTGATCACCAGAGATATAGACCCGCGGCTCTTTATATAAATGGAGAATTTTGGGGTATCCAAAATATTAGAGAAAAAGTGAGTGAGCATTTTATATCCTCAAATCATTCGATTGGTGCAGAGCACATAGATCTTTTGGACATTCAAGGTGTTAACGATGAAAACATCGTTCATGGGACAAACGCAGACTATATAGAATTGATTAATTATCTTGAAACGCAGGAAATGAATGATCCAATTGTTGAAAATGCTTTAACTAACTGGATTGATATTGAATCCTATATGAGTTATCAGGCCTTTCAAATTTTTGTTGATAACCGAGACTGGCCTGGAAATAATATTAAGTTTTGGAGAGACCATCGTGTTGGTGGAAAGTGGCGTTGGATACTCTATGATACAGACTTTGGTTTTGGTATCTGGGACCAGTATGCATATACGTTTAATACATTGAGTTTTGCGTTGGATCCAAATGGTCCAGGCTGGCCTAATCCCCCATGGAGCACATTTGTTTTTAGGAAACTGATGGAAAATGAAAATTTTCAAAATACATTTATAAACATCTACTGTGATATGCTCAATACTGTTTTACTACCGGAGTTTTTAACTACAAGACTTGATTCTATTTCTGGCAACATTGAAGAAATGATACCGGTGCATCGAGCGCGATGGTTGAATGATGGTGAGTGGCCAAACTCTACTACGAATTGGGAAAACAGATTGAACCAGATGGGGAATTTTGCAAATCAAAGAAGAAACTATGCGATAATGCATTTGATGGATGAATTTGATCTGCCGAGCTTATCTCAAGTCACTATTACAAGAACACCCGAATCGGGTGGACACGTGAAGGTTAATACCATTGATATATTAGAAACAAACTGGCAAGGATACTACTTCCCAACCGTGCCTATCAAAGTCAAAGCAATTCATAGTGATGGATTTGAATTTGGTTATTGGTTAGAGTTCCCAGACTCAAGCAGTACTATGAAGCTGGATATCCAAGATGCAATGACTTTGACAGCAGTATTTCTACCCACCGAATTAACTTCTGGTTCATTGGTAATTAATGAAATTAACTATAATTCATCTGAGGACCATGAATCTGGTGATTGGATAGAAATTTTTAATCCTGGAGAGATGGATATTGATGCCTCTGGGTACAAACTGAAAGATGATAACAATGACCATTCATATAACTTCCCAGATGAAACAATCATTGCAAGCGGTAATTATTTAGTCATATCAAATGATCTTGAAGCATTTTCAGAGCTTTACTCTAATCAGATCCCGATCGTAGGCCCTTTTGACTTTGGATTTGGTGGAGGTGGTGACGAGGTAAGAATTTTTGACCAAGAAGGAATCCTTGTTGATTCTGTTAGTTATGATGATGAGTCACCATGGCCACTAGAGCCGGATGGGA
>DUKP01000087.1:0-1614 GCA_013329295.1 Candidatus Poseidoniaceae archaeon | reverse complement strand
TAAAAAATTCTAATTTAGATAACGAATTAGCTGAATCTTGGTCGAGCTCATCTGGATTTGGATCTCCTGGAATGCAAAATACGAATTATCTAAATATTCTTGAAAACGAGGATCATACTCCATCTGAATATTCTCTTCTTCCCGCGTATCCTAATCCGTTTAATGGCTTAGTCAATATTCCTTTTGCAGTTCCCTATCAAACAAATTCTAAAATCATCATTTTCAATGTCATTGGTCAAAAAGTCAATGAAATCTCAATTGAGCATTTTGGTACTGGAAAACATACCATTAATTGGAATGGAGAGAATGAATTAGGCCACGACGTCGGATCGGGAATATACTTTGCACAACTTGATATTGAAGGTGCACGTGATTTCCAGAAATTAGTCTATCTAAAGTAATCAACATTTGTTACATATCTTCCTCTTCAATTAGTAAAAATTGGAGAAAGTTTTTTAAATTAGTTTGATGTTGAAACGAAGAAGTTTACCTATCCTCTTGCTTGTTTTAGGCATTTTAAATGGTGATATCATTTATGAAAATGGAGCAATATCTGGATTTGTTTTAGGAGAATCACCAAACTCCTCTTACGATAATTGGATAAGTCATGTAACAGAGGGAATTGCTGAAGATGACTATAACAACTATGGCCCTGACTGGCTGGATGTTCAAACGAATGGATTTGGCAGTTATGATAAACTAGAAGAAAACAGCCCAACTCTAGACTACTGGGATACCATTTTTGCAGCGTTTATTGATGGTGATACTTCTCAGGTAGATTCACTTCTTCAAGATTCCTTACAGTCTTTTTTCTATGAACTGGTCATATTTCAAGACACAGTTTACAACAAAACCTTCCACATCATTAGAGAGCAACTCGATACAAGCTATATAGACATAAATGACCCTGAAAATGCCGAGGATGATGTTGTTGGTGCTTTTCGTAATGGCTGGGGAATGTTTATAATTAATCCTAATGCGGAAAGAGAACAGGTAATAATCCAAGTCCCACACCCTTGCGATGATTTCATAGCCCCTTATGTTGCACTTGATCTTTTTCTGCAGGTTGATTCCTATGCTTTCATGATTAATGGAGCAGGAAGAGAGGTTTTATGGACAGGAGTTGGTAATTTTTCAAATAGTAAATCATTATCCGACCCATCTAGATATCCTTATACCGTTTTTCAAAAATTTCAAGAAAATGTAACCGGTCCGTTCATTAACGCAGGTCCACACTCACCTATTGTATTTGCAGTTCATAGTTTTGATAATGATACCCATCTCCCACGTAAATCCGTAATACTTGCAGCAGGAGCACAGAATCCATTAACAAATAAACCAATAAGAGATATTAGTGGTGAAAATTTTGACATAATCAATTTCACACATGAACATCCTATCTCAGAGGGACAGTTCAATAACCCCAGCCCTCTGCACGTAACCGATTACTATGAAGCTTTCTACGACGATGAATTTTTTTATAATAATGCATACAGTGAGTTCCCAATTACATTAGCAACCGAACTAAAAGGTCCTACAAATGGTATACAAATGATAGACCTCCAATCTCAGGTTAGCGGCTTTTCTGTATACGAACCATGGATCCATGTTGAA
>DUKP01000150.1 GCA_013329295.1 Candidatus Poseidoniaceae archaeon | reverse complement strand
CAAGACCGTTGCAAATCAAAGATTCTTTGCGAACTTATCTGCTTAACAAGTTGTCATCTCGCCATCTTGAGTAGAGTCTTCAGAATGCCAATCTAATTCCCAGCTGTTAGTTGAGGTATAGATTGTAGCAGAATCGCCAGCATAATACTGATTTGTGATCTCTATCTCAAAGGAATAACATCCTGAACCATCATAGAAATCATCCTTTTGTAAATATTCAGTACCCAAGTCATTTTGTGCAGTACCTGGCATTCCAAGCCATCCATTGGCCTTACCAGTTTGTGTGCCTCCTGAGAAAGTACCTGTCCAAGATGCATCTAAACCACTTACGGTTACAGTAGGCATAATGTATTCAGTACTGCTACCCTTTTTGACGGTCATTTTGAAAGTATAATCTGAAGTGACTGGGATCAGTCCTAAGTTTTCTAAACTGTGTCCACCATCATCTTGTGCACTTTCACTAGGTGAGAATAAGCCAACTATTGCTTCGATAGTAATTCCATCTGTTACAGTGGAAGTCGTTGTTGTACCTCCGTTACTACTGGTCGAGGTCTTGGAAACCTTAGTTATCCTAGTTGCAGAATCCAAAACCTCTCTGGTAGTAAAGTCAGGATCGATATCAGTAGTAATTTTCTGCCCATCTGAAGATTCAACTTCAATAGTATACTCTTTGACAACATTTGCTGTGTAGTCTAGAGAATTACCTTGGAAAATAGTGGCAATTGGAACATCAAAACTTGCTCTATCGTTGCTCATTGATTTACTTCCTGACCATACTTCGGTTGAATCAGCAAAAATCTTAGCATCTGCCTCAGAGAAACTACCTCTTACAACAAATGAAATTACATCTTCATCTTCATCAATACTAACTTCTGTAACTGCCATTGATGCATTGGTAGGTACGATCATAATTGCTGCATACGGGCCAACTGCTATTACAAATGCTAAAGCAACTGATAACCCTGTCTTCAACGGTGAAATACCACCTGTCATTTTCTGAGATTGAACAATTGAACCAATACCCAGTGCCAAAACAATTAGGACTACAATGAGGCCAAAACCCCCACCTTGAAGTGAAAAGATTGCTCCAAGAACAATAATTACCCAACCAGCGAGATTGAGTATCATTGGAATGTCAGGGCCATCTTCTGCTGCGCCTGGCTTTGATGCTTGGGTTTTTGGCGGTGATGAATCAGATTTTGCTGCTTGCTTTTTTTGTGGCTTAGAATCTGCCTTTGTCAGTAAGCCAGCACTACTGGCTTGTTTTGCTTCTTTAGTGTCCGCTTTAGTAGCCTTTTCTTCAGATGATGAGGCAGTCTTTGCTTTGTCTAATAGTCCACTCATAGGTCTTCCCCAAACTCGTGGACTACAAGTACAAGTTATGAATTAAACGCATACAAGCATCGAAAGGATGCGTTTTGAAGGCTATGTCTAATTATTCACAGACCTGGTGCTGATTCGCGCCATTCATCTTCTTCATCATCAATGTTGATAAATCTGCGACCGGCAACTGCTGCTGCAAGAGCGATCATTGAAAGAGCTGGAATAATTTCAAAACCTGGCAGATAAATACCTCTAACGTAAATAGTAATCATCTGTGATTCTGTGATACAGCCGCCGTTGTTACAAGCAAACTCAGACTCAGCATAGAAATCGAGTACGTGGTAAGCATCGCTCCATCCTTGAGTCTTAGGTGTTCTAACCTTCACCTCAACGCTTGCTGGAGTTGGTGTTGCATCTACTTGCTTCTTAACAGCAGGAAGAGTAATTGTGAAACCAGTTTCTTCTAGTGTCTTACGATAGGTATCAGTTACACCAACCTTCATGAAATCTATTTGGTTGCCGAGATTGTAAACTTTGAACTCAAATATTTTGTCAGTCTTTGGCATCAATTGAACGAATGGCTCAGTTGCTTCAACTTGGACAAGTGAATATTGCATGATGTTAACAATCATGTTGTTGTTAGAAGATGCTGAGTTTGCTGGTGGGAAACCATTAATTTCTTGCACTGTAGCTGAAACTGAAAGGGTTCTTGCATCCATCCTCATGTAAGGTGTTGCTCTAACAGATACTTGGAAATCCACTGAATCGCCAGCACCTACATACATGTCACCTGGTGCTGCAGTTGCCAAACCATCGGCTTGTACGTTGATACTAACCTTTTCTTGGTAAGCAGTTGGATTGGTAGCAGTACATGTTGTAAAACCTGAGTATGTTGAACCTGGTTTTACTTCTACATTGATGTTAGAAGGGGCACAAGTAACGGAAATAGCCGCAGTTGGAGTTGGGTTTTGAGCAGCAGCAGGAGCCGCTACCGCTAGCATCGAAAATATATACAAAGTCAAGAGAAATGAAGCGCGCTTTACAGTTGACACAGTCTCACCTATTATCACTCCCAGTTGTGTGACACTCATAACCATTGTGGGAATATGGCCAATAATTCTGACAAAATAAAGATTCAATTTGGTGGGCCCGAAGGGATTTGAACCCTTGACCGCCCGGTTATGAGCCGGGTGCTCTAACCAACTAAGCTACAGGCCCTTAGCCGCCCGTCATGCCGCTCAGTCATAAAATGTTCCAACTAACCAAATTGTGAAAGCGATGACTGGCTTGGCTTAATCCATTCTCTAACCGCTAATTCCGCTTCATCGCGTACTGCTTCAGGAACGAATACCATGGCTCTTTCATTAGGTAATGAAAGTGAACGAATCATTGCTGAATGCTCTGATGCATCTCTACCGTCTTCCAACATAATTCCTTGCTTATAGGGCATGTAACCACGTTTGGAAATACGAGCATACAATACATGAATTTCAGGATCATAGCCTTTGTCTCGAATAAATTTCTCAAGTCTCTCCTTAACTAAATCAACCATATTTATGTCAAGAGTATCAATTCTAAGGGATTTGTGAAAATCTCTTCGGGAAAGTAATTTTCCAGCATATAGCGAAAGTAATTCATCATCATGCTTAGACCAGTCATCAAGTACTACCTTAATGTGTGAATCATTTAATTCTGCATATTGGGAAGGACTTAGTGATTCATTAAGCAACATATGTTCTAATTTGTCATCAAGCAGCAAATCGCCCTCTTGAGCAAGTACTTTCGCTCTTGACAACATTTTGATCAAGTAATTTTGTGTGAGCATATTTACCTTATGGAAATAGACTTGGTTATACATGTGATATCTAGTAACCAAATATGCTTCAACCGCTGGAAGCCCCCAAGCCTTAACATGAAAATGACCACCATCGCCAATTCGAAGTGCCCTAAATACTCGGTCAATATCAAATCCACCAATCTGTGCACCAGTATTTGCTTGGTCCCTAACCAGATAATCCATACGGTCTACATCAAGTTGTGAAGAGACTATTTCTTTCATGAAAGGAGGTATTGCTGCACCATCATAATCTGAATCTCCATCCATTATTGCAAATAAACGCCCAAGACGTTTACTTCCCAATATATCCTTAACGACTCTACCAATTTCTGTTTCCTCCGATTCAAGAAGTAATCTGCCCCAATGCTCATGAGAATGGAAAGTTGCAAACACTTTTGGAGTCTCCAATAAATGAGAATATGGTGGATGGCCAATATCGTGCAACAATGCAGCAAGTTGGACTAATTCTGCATCGTCGTCATCGATTATTCCTGGCTGTACTTCTTGAATTAGTTGAGTCAGTTTACACGCCAGATGATATGCTCCTAAGGAGTGAGAAAATCTATTGTGATTAGCAGCAGGAAAAACATATTCGCAAGTAGATAATTGCTGAATTGAGCGAAGCCTTTGGAATTCCTTAGTATCTATGATTCTAGCATGTTGGAAAGGCACAAGAATATCCTTGTGAATCTCGTCGCGAATCACCCTCTCTCTCATTCCATCCCCGATACTCCCTCGATTTAATGTTTAAAAAGGCCGCGCAAGATATGACTAATCCTTCAAACATGACTAAATGACTGTTTGAACACCAATAATCATGGCGGATGTGCTAAAGAGCATTATGAACAAAATTACAGATGACGACCCAGCAACAAGGGGTCAACAGCTTTGGGTCATGTTTACTCTAGCTATTTTCTTGGTCGCAGTGCTAAATTATTATGCCATGGTTAGGGAACCTGATATCGTCGAAATGGAAGATTTGATTGAATACAAAAATGAAGTTGTTAAAGTTGAAGGAGAGATAATCTCTTGGCGTGAAGACCCATGGAATTCCGGTGACTGGGAAACTCACGTAATTGTCAGCGATGGAACTGCTGTTGTTGAAGCAAGATGGAGTCGGCCAGCAGAAATACCACCAATCGGGACTAATGTTGTAATCACAGGTAAAGTAATGGAATTTGAAGGAAATATCTACATGACTGCAATTGGCTCAGGAGCGATGGAATGGGATGAAGAGGATTTGCCAGACATTGTCCAATTAGCAATCCTCGATGTAGCATTAGACCCAGAAAAGTATGTTGACGAAATTATCACATTAACTGGATACATCGGTGAATCAATTCCACCTGATGAAATGTTTGTTTCTGCTGATTTGCGAGATCATCCATCCTATGGTAATGCAGAGCATCAAATCAAACTCAATATTAGGTCAAAAGTTGGCAGTTGGATTGAATCATCATCAAAAGTTCAAGTTACTGGAACTATTTCTTACAATCAACGTGATATGAATTGGGTTATGTCTGTCCAAGGACCTGAAATTCTGGTTGATAGAAATCATCCAATTGAAATAATTAGGCTGAACTGGGGCGAAGAATCAACATGGAGTTATCAATCTGGTAACTTGATTGAAATTGCAGGCTATATCACTGTTGGAGAGCAATGGCAATTACGAGGACCTGGAGGCATCATGATCTGTTTGAAACCAAGTGAGGCTGACCTTAATGAACACGCTAATAGTTCACTTCACAATCAATTTAGAGATGTTCAAGGAAGACTTATGTGGTCTGAAGCCGATGCGAGTTGGTGTGTTGATTCAAGTGAAGGAACTCCAACTGGAAATTTGATTAATTCTGAAGACATTATCGATTTACTTGCATTGTTATCTGGAGACCCTATTAGATTGATTGATGACCCAGATACACATTATACAATCAATGCATTTGTTAGATATTCAATAGAGCCCAGTGTACAAGATGTCAGTGGATGGTTAGTTGACAAAATTGATTATCGTGGACAGACAAAAATCTACGCCACATTCCCTGCTCAAACTTCAACTCAATGGATAGAAGCTGGACAAGCAATCACGGCTAATGTTTCGGTAACTTGGGATGACATAAATATGGCAATCAGACTACTAATTCATGATTATCAATTAGGAGAAGCACCAGACGCTAAGAATTTGATTTGGGATGAAGGTGCATCACAATGGGGATATTCTCGAAGTCAAATGGTAAATATTCCAGGTATTGCTGTACAAGATGAAGATGGAGAATGGTGGTTACAAAGAGATGGAACTAATCAAAGTATTAGGCTATCACCAAATAACAATACCATCATTGGAACTGACAATGTCCATTCAGGCTATTCCCATACATGGAACGGTAGACTAATGGAAGTTGCAGACCCTGAACTTGTAGCAACTGTATATCATCTAATCAATGCAGATGTCATCGATACCGATGGCGATGGATTATCTGACAACTTAGAATCATTGTATGGGACAAATCCATACAATCCTGATACTGATGGTGATGGTGAAAACGACAGAGATGACAACGACACATATCCCGACTACTGAGGAATAACCATGTTTGAAGCATACTTTATTGACCTTGGATGGTTGTTGTTCGCCTTATTCTTTGGCGTAGCAATGGGCTCATTAACTGGGCTAATTCCTGGTTTCCACGTCAATAATGTTGCTTTAATTCTTCTAGCGTTATCGCCTGTATTCCTAAGTTGGGGGATTCCATTATCTGCTGTTGCTGCAATTATTGTTTCAACCGGCACTGTGCATACTTTTCTCAATTATATTCCATCTGCTTTGTTAGGTGCTCCAGATGGGGATACTGCGCTTTCATTATTGCCAGGTCACAGAATGTTACTATCAGGTAATGCACCACGTGGAGTGGCTTGGTCAGCAAGAGGTTCACAACTCGGATTATTCCTTTCCCTACCACTAATAATAGTTGCAAGAATTGCTTTTGGTGATGAATTGGGATGGTATGATTACTTGAGAAACATAATTTTCTTTTTATTACTTGGTATCTCTTTCTTACTACTTGCAACTGAAACAACGAGATTGGATTGGCCAAAGTGGATGCAAAAACTTTCAATGAATAAGTTGGCTACTGATAGTCGATTTGCTGGATTCCTTGCAGCAACTGGATTCTTTTTATTATCTGGTTTCTATGGTTGGGCTGTATTTAGCCTACCTGCAAGGTCGCCGGTAGGAATTCCAGATGCTAGTCTCTTACTACCGAGCCTTGCTGGTCTATTCGGTATAGCTAACCTTTTGGATATTTATGCTACAACTTCACATATACCGCCACAAAACGAAGACTGGACTTTACCTCCTGCTAAGCCGTTAATCGTCCCATGTTTCTGGTCTGGTGTTGCCGGAGCATCCATGGGAGTATTACCTGGAATGACTGCATCTCAAGCAACTGTACTTGTAATGGGTGGAAGAAATGTTGCAGCAAAGGTGCAAGGCAAAGAGGGTTATGGAATGGATTGGGAAACCAGGAGGTTAACTGAATTAACCGATGATGAACTGTTAGAAATTGCGCTTTCAGAGGCTGAAGGAGGAGTAGAGGGTCCACAAACCAAACAAGATTTGGAAGTTATTGCAATCTTATCTGCAGTAAATACTGCTGTTACTGTAATGGTATTGGGATTCTTGTATATTATTGGTAGATCTCGTTCCGGTGCAACGCTTGCCTTGAAAATGATGTATCCAATCGATACTTGGTCATCAACAGAACCAACTGCGGACTTCATTAGATTGATTTCCATTACCGTTGCTGCAGGTTTGATGGCCATGCCAATTATGCGTGTTGTTGGGAAAGGTATGCTAAAATTACACGCAGCAATACCACTACAACAAATGGTCATGGGGGTAATCATTTTCGTCAGTGCATTGGTCTGGTTTACTACTGGATTCATTGGCATTGGAGTACTGATAATCGGTACAATACTTGGTCTAATTCCACCAAGAGTCGGAATTAGAAGGAGTCACGGTATGGGAATTATCATTGTGCCAATTATGATTTACACATTCTCACAAGCTCAAGATGCCTTTGGCTTCTTGTGAAATCAAAAGTAAGATATGACAAACAATACCCGAGACACATGGAGAGGATAGAATGCTAGACAAAAGATACCCAATAATTTTGATTACTATTATGCTATGTTCTTACTTAGCACCTTTACTCGATAACGAAACATTGCAGGATACTCAAGAAGCCTCAGAAACATCAAGTCGCTCATCTGCATGTATTGGGGATATTTGTATTTCTGAAGTCTTGGTTAATGCCTTTGGCTCAGAAACGGGTGCTGTTGGGCCTTCAGACTGGACAAGTGGTGAATGGGTTGAACTACATAACTCTGGAACTTCTACGATTGACCTTTCAACTTGGACTTTAGATGATCATTACAACAGACCACTCAGTATGACCACCAGTCACGTTGTCTATCCAACAAATACACAAAACCTTGACCTTGCTGCTGGAGATTATATCGTCATGGCAAGAAATGGCGATGGCGGTTCATGTGGCTTTTGTTTGAAAAATTCTAATGGAATGGTGAATCTAAAAGATCCGACTGGCACTCTAGTTCATTCTATTACTTGGACCTCATCACCTTCCGAGGGAATCTCACTAATCGAAGATTCCAGTGATCCTGCTGCAGATTGGGTAGAATCCGGAACTCTTTCCCCTGGAGAGGCCAATCAAGGAGGCACCCCTGTTGGGCCAGAATATTTTGCTGGAGACATTGTCATCAATGAGGTAATGGCTGATGCTTCACCAAGTTATGATAATGCTACATATCCTGGTGGGGAATGGATAGAGGTATACAATCAAGGCTCAACTAATATCGATATGACTGGCTGGTATGCATCTGATGCGGCGGGTAATATCATTGAGTTTGATCAAGATCACCTAATCGGTTATTCAAGCGACCCTAATTCATTAATGATTAATGCAGGAGATACAAGAATAGTAGCGATAAATGGCTCTACAAGCAGTGGTGTGTTGAATAACGCAATTGAGAAATTACGTGTACACTGGCCAAATGCTTCTATTGGTGACGAAGTAAATTGGACTACAAATGAGCCAGGATTCTCACTATCTAGGGTTTCGGGCAGTGATGCAATGTATATCTCAGCCCACCCAACTATCAATATGACAAATCTCGATACTATGGAAAACTTACCAACCAAGATAGGAGATATTTTCATCACTGAATATTTACCATCTACCAATACCTCAGGAAACTTCCCTGATGGAAAATGGATTGAAATTGTCAATAACGGAACCAGCATGGTGGATGTTTCGGGGTGGAGTGTAACTAATGGCAAAGGCGATTTATTGTACTTTGACCCAGGAACCATGGTATTCAACCAAACCCACTCAGGAGTGACAGAAGTAAACCCAGGTGAAAGACGCTTGGTTGGCATGTCAAATAGTTTTGATTTATATGACTATTATGAGCACTTAGTTTTGAAGGATAATTCTGGTAATATTGTTGATGCTGCATGGCATAGTAATTTCTTTGGCGATAATGTATCAATGGTAAGAGATTACGAAAATATGGGTGCTGCTTGGATCCCATCAAATTGGATGACTCCAGGTGAACCTGAACCTGGTAGTGAACCATATGTTGCTGTTGATATTATATTCACAGAAATATTACCAGATGGCGAAGGTTCAGATACCCAATCTTGGCCACTTGGCGAATGGATTGAGTTGTACAATAATGATACATCTCCTGTCGACTTGACTGGATGGAAATTAAAAGCATCTAACAGTAGGAGTTTCACTTTAGGAGGCTATAATTTCCCTCTTCAAAACGATGCAATCATTCAGCCAGGAAGTACTGGTTTGATTGTATTGAATGGAACTAATTCATTTTACTTGAAACAAACTAGTGACATAATCACTTTAGTTGATGCAAATTCAGGAATTGTTGACATGGTTAGTTGGAATCATTCCTCTGAGAATGTGTCATTAGTAGCACCTGGAAGCAGTCATGCAGGATATACTACTACCAATCCTTCAGGAGTCACTGGATGGGTTGAACCTGCATGGTCTACCCCAGGAGTCATAAATCCTGTATGGCCTGCATACACTGATTCCAACGACTTGATATTAACCGAATATGTTGGCTGGTGTGATGAATTAGGCAATAATTACAACGATTGGGTAGAGGTATTCAATAATGGTACTTCACCAATTGACCTCTTAAGGTGGCGAATTGATACCGATAGCAACCGATTATTCATCACTGAATTAGCTGATGTAGATAGCATAAATCAAAACATTGTCACGACAAATAGTAGTAAAACTACCTTATTAAATCCAGGCGAATATACTCTTATTAGCCTACCACGCTCATTCCTTATGCCTATAGATTTGATTCACATGTACAATCCAGATGGCGTCATGGTCACAACATCAAATGTACATGGTGAAGGAATTACAGCAAATACTTGCGAGTCATGGATTTCTGAAGATGGAGTAAATTGGTTTTCTGGTGCTTACCCAACACCGGGTTCCGCCAACATACAAGCTACCGACTTTGCTACTGCTCAAGACATCATAATTACAAGAGTTTCACCATATGACAATGAATTCATTCAAATCAAAAACATCGGAGAAAATGATGCGTTCTTCAACGGTTGGACCATCAATATCAATGATGGCACTTTAGTTGAATGTACTATTATCAACAATATGTTCTTCAGTCCTCAAAGCACAATTGTTTTCGCTGAGGATTCAGATATTACAGATAATGATGGTATGGCTGAAATAATTACTCAAGACACAAATCTGCTGCTTGGAGAAGCAACAACCTACCTAAATTTCGATGATATTGGATGTTCAAACCTATACATCCCTGATTCTGGAGTTGCTATTTCCTTGAAAGA
>DUKP01000172.1 GCA_013329295.1 Candidatus Poseidoniaceae archaeon | reverse complement strand
CGTAGACAGGCTGCTGAATTAGCAAGACAACAGGCTGAAGTTCTCGGTGTAGGAAGGTTGGTCAAAAAATCACAAATAACCATACAAGAAGCTCCTGTTGAGGCCTTGCCTCCACAAATAAAAACTGAAGAGGAAGCCCAACTTGATGCTGTTTTGGATAATTTCTCCAATCAAATGATGGAAGATATTACCACACAAGTTGAAGAAGTAGTCAATGTAAAATTACCTTCGGACATAGTTAAAGAAATCCCTATTGTCGATGAAGTAGAACTATCCCAAGCTCCTATTGCAGTTGATAACGTTGAAATTCCTGTTTTCGAAGAAGAGGAAGAAATTGTTGAAATGTCTGATGTTGAAATTGAATTTAGAGCATTAGTAACTGAATTAATTGAAGCAGGGGTAGAGCCTTCTGACATGATGGATGATCCACGATGGGAAGATATTAGCGAACGCGCAATGGCGACTGGTTTTGAAACATGGCCGGTCTTCCTTCAATTAACGGCCATGCAATAATAACGATTGACTCAAATATGACGACGGAGAGGATTGGTTATGGGCTTTTGTGTTAATTGCGGCAACCAACACCATGACGGTGTTAGATTCTGTCGGTTTTGTGGCACGGCTCAGCCTAGCGAACAATTACTTGCAAGATTACGCTCCGAGGCAGAACAGATTCGCCTTCTACGTATTCAAATGCAACAGCAACAAGTGAATGCACAGAATGATGCGTACGCTCGTTTAGAAGCTATGCGCCAACAATCTGAAGCCGCTGCCAGAATGAATAATCAACAATACAGATCACCAGGTTGGTGATGTCTTGCGGCCCAAACATTTGGCCATTGAATTGTCCAAATTAACTCCACATCCTCAGCATTCTGCTAACCTTGAGCAATATGCTACAGAAGGAGATTTGGCAGCTTTTTTTGCTTTAGCGGTTGACCAACTTGATTCTCTCAATGACAAAACCATTGTCGATATTGGTGCTGGTAATGGAATATTGGGAATCGGTTGTGGGATTTTAGGAGCAAGTAATGTGATATTAATTGAAGCAGATGATGATGTAGCAAAAGTCGCTATACAAAATAGTGCTAATGTTATGGCCAAATATTCTGTTAATATCAATACGATTAACTGTATGATTGGTATTGATGAGCCTCCAAAAGAGATTTCTTGTGATATTGTGATTATGAATCCCCCTTGGGGTTTCCAAAATAGTAAAGCTGACCGCCCATTATTGGAATACGGATTTGAATTACAACCAAAATCAATGTATGTTATGCATTCTGCTAGAGCAACTCATTTAGAAGAATTAGGCAAATCATATGGTTATGAAAATGAAATTGTATTCCAAAGTAACTTCAGACTACCGCCAAAATATTCACATCAAAGTAGAAAAATGGGTGAAACTGAAGTCAAGTGTTGGCGTTTCCACAAACCTGGTGACGCTCAAATACCGGATTTAGAGGATTGAGATTAGTTGGTATTCCGTATGATGGATTCAAAAGGGATAAACCCGCCCATCGACATAAGCGAAGATTGTGCGACCTACATCGGGCCACAATTGCTTAGGATGTAAGACAATGACGGCGAGCCTCGTCACCCCAGGAATGCAAGTATCAACCACTTCTAAATGTGAGGCTGGTGAAGGAACAATAGAAGTTGATGGCCTAATCTTGGCTACTATGGTTGGAAATTTCAGTATCGACAATGGTGTAGGCTCCGTTATTCCGGTCAAAGAGGTTCTAACTCCAAGTGTTGGAGACACTGTTATTTGTCAAATTGAGAAACTCAATGAAAAGAATGGTGAGGCTAGAATCCTATGCGTTGAAGGCAAACCTGGTGACCTTTTACCTACCCATCTGTATGGACATTTTCATGTCACTGGACTAGTGGATCGATACATGCATCAAACCGCAGATGCGGTTCGTCGTAGAGATATTTGTCGTGCTCAAATCAAAGAAGTCTCACCAGTGGTAAGAATTGATTTTAGAGAACGAGATGATTGTGGCGTATTACATGCAATTTGCCCATCCTGTGGAGATACTTTAGTTGCTGAAGCACAAGGTGATTGGAATGTTAATTGTCAAAGTTGTGAGTATCGCTCATTTAGAGCGCTTGCGGATAACTTTGGCGCTGGCTGGGCTGAACTTGACCAAGGTGCAAGCGTGCTAAACAACTCTGGCAAGCGCTGGGGTAGTGAGGCTGAAGCATTATTTGCCAAAGGACCATCCGGCCGTGCGACATTCATTTCAGAAGATTTCCGTGAAGATGGTCGAGAGCGCAATTATTTCCGCTTTGAAGGACAACAATCTACCGGTGGTCAGCGTCAAAAAGCAAAACCTGGCTGTAAATTATTTGTTGGCGGTTTACCAAGAGAAATTGGCACAGAGGAATTACGTGAAATGTTCTCTAAATTCGGCGATATGGCGGATTGCTTTGTCCCAACCGATGATAGTGGCGCTAACCGAGGATTTGGATTCGTTACTTATCATGAAAAATCAGTAGCTGAAGCAGCTGCTAAGGAATTAGACGGGCATCGAATCAATGGTCGTAGAATTGGTGTCAGAGATGCTGACAGCGATGACAAGAAAGGTAAGAATAAAGGTCGAAGAGAGGTTGAAGGCATGAAATTTTATGTTGGCAATCTCCCATTCAAGGCAGAAAAAGACGCTTTGCAAGAATTATTCAGTAAACATGGTACTGTCGTTGATGTAAATATTGTCACCGATAATGGAGGTAGGCCAAAGGGCTTTGCTTTCGTAACCCTCAAAGAAAAAGACAAGGGTGATGAAGTCATCAAACAACTAAATGGTTCCGAATTACTAGGTAGGAAAATTCGTGTTGATGTCTCACAAAAGAAAGGTGGCGGTCAAAAAGACGGAAAACCAGCAAAAAGTTCTCGTGAACTAAGAGCTATTCGTGAAGAGGCTGAAGATGGTAAAAAGCGCAAGCGCAAGCCAAGACACAAGAAGGATTGAAATTCTCAAGCCTTGAGAGTAAGTCATGGTCGAGCAAACAACGCCGAAATGGTTGGTACTCGACGGCTATGAAGATGAACCTGCTGCATTTGGAGTTCCACCTTATGTTGGATTTCATATTCGCTACCTATGCGGGGTACTCGAGCAGCACAATTTGGATTACCGATATATGACAATAGATCAATGGCGTGAATTTGTTAGACAAAAAGGTGCTATTGGTGTCGAAAAACTGATGGAAAGTCTTGACGGTTTTGCTTGTATTGCTGGTGCGGTAGTTCCAGGCAAATATCTGCGAGGAACTCCTATTTCCATCAATGAAATGAAAGATATTGTTCGAAATTTACCAAGCGAAATTCCCGCTATATTGGGCGGCTGGGCTATTCGGGGCTGGCGTCAGCAAGGTTGGAATCCATTGCGCAAGAATCTGTTTTTAGCAGTACAAGATACTGATGCTACGCTTAACAATTTCTTGAATACTGGTAATTGGAAACATTGTCGTCGCAATGCTGAACAATGGACTGAGTGGGCACATTATGGAGCAAATAGTAAGGCAGTCAAATTCCACCCAGACTTAGGAAGTGAAGAAAAACCCGGGCCACTAACATATGAAGTAGAAGTTTACCAAGGCTGTGTAAGGTTCAAACGTGGATGTAAGTTTTGCATTGAGCCAAAGAAAGGTGTGCCGATTTGGCGTAGTCCTGAAGACATTATAGAAGAGGTTAGAATTGCACATGAATTAGGTGTAAAGCATGTTCGGCTTGGAGGTATGACTGATACTTACACCTACATGGCTGATGGTGTAAAAGAGTTAGAATATCCCACTCCTAATCCAGAGCCGATTGCTAAGTTATTACATGGTTTGAGAAATGATGAACGATTGGAGATTTTGCATACTGACAATGGTAATCCATCGATTATTGCTGAAAATTTAGAACCCTCTGAAGAGAT
>DUKP01000078.1 GCA_013329295.1 Candidatus Poseidoniaceae archaeon | reverse complement strand
GCATTGTTCGGCTTACTATTTGTCACAGTTTCTACAAGTAAATTTGGTGATAAAGATGCAGGTGCTGGACCAATAATTTGGACTACAATTGGAGCAATTTTCTTGATATTGTACATTGTCAATTGGCAATTTGCTAAGGCCAGTCAATATAATCAAGGATTGTATGATGTAATTTTTGGCGCTTACTTAGTTAAACACGTTCCAGAAAAGGGTGAAAAATCTTCTGGCTTTTGGGCTAAATTTGAAAGCATGGGTGATTATGGTGACAAGTTTGCTGCAAAAAGGGAAGCAAGAAGAGTTGCTAAAGAGCAACAGGCGGAAGAGGCAGCGAATGAAACTGAAACCGAAACTTCTGATGAGGAAAAAAACAAACCTAAAGAAAAGGCTAAGCCTAAAGAAAAGGCTAAGCCTAAAGCAACAAAGAAGTGAAATCCTCTCTTGAGTGATTATCGTGTTATTTGCTTACCATAGGTGGTATCGCCCATGTATATTTTTTGTCTTATTGACATTTAATATCATTCTATTTTTACAACAAACCACCATAAATTTATCACTTCTCTTGATTTGTACTTTGTTGTATCTAACTTACAACTTTATTCTTGAAACATGGGTGGCATTAGCTTTTATTTCTCCGGGTAATAAGAAACCAGATCTAATTTCTGAGGGATGGATTTCACATTACCACAATTTAGATTCAATAATTCATACAAAATCACATTTTGATGACAATATAAGGCCTCTAGTGATAATTGTTCATGGTTGGAGAAGTGGTGCAATATCTATGCTAGGGAGGGCTAAAAATTATTTGGAAATGGGTTTTCATGTAATTATATTTGAGATGCCAGGGCATGGTCAAAGTGAACCGGTTAGTAAGTGGACAGCAGGACATGCTTCAACAACTTTTAATCAATTTTTTAGTAATATGTCAAATGTTTTTGATATGAATTTAGTAAACCAGATATATCTTCACGGCCATAGTATGGGAGGTTTTGTTCTACTAAGGTTCAGTAAAATCAACAATAATTCAGAAGGTAAGTATCCTATTGCAGGATATGTTTTAGAATCTCCAATGACTTGTTATTCGCAAATTTTCAAAGAAAGTATGGAAACATTAAGGATTCCAAAATTTGCCAAAAATGTATTCTGGCAGAGACTTTCTTCGCATTTTAACTTCATAAATCCAAAGATACCTGATGTTAGTAATATAGATGAAGTTGATGTTCCTAAATGGGGTTTTATCGATAATAATTGTTTAGTTATACAAGCTAAGCATGATGATAGGTTAGGCCTCGAACATTATCAAAAACTAGTGGAGGCTCAAGGTAAATATGATGGTAATTTGTTTGAACATCATCTAATTGATGACCTCACACATGCTGGGGCTAGAAATAATTCGAAGCGTGATGAAATTATTAGGAACTGGTATGAAAAAACATCAAATCATTCAGATTCAGTGAAGTCAGCTTGATCTCTTGCTAATTCCCTCATATCTTCTACTTCATCTAGTTCATCAACTATCTCTTCTCCAAGCAATGTCTCGAGAACATCTTCCATTGTCACTATACCTGATGTGCCACCAAACTCATCAATGACTATTGCAATTTGTTGCTTGTTAGTTAGGAATAAATCCAAAGTCGCATCAACTGAACTATTTGCAGATATAGTCAAAACATCTTTAGATAATTCTGAAATTTTAACATCCCATTCATCTCTACTTGCAGCCATTAGCAACTGTGATCTGATTATTATGCCTTTAATGTCATCAATAGATTCATCATAGATTGGAATTCTAGAGAATCGAATAACCTGATTTTCATCCATAATTTGCCTTATTGTTGAATTCATTTGGAAAGCCGTTAGAACTACTCTTGGAGTCATAACTTCATGTACATTTATTTCTCTAAGCCGTAATAAGTTGTGAATGACAGTTTCTTCATCAACTTCCAATATCCCTTCTTCTTCACCAAGGTCTGCTAGTGCTGCAACATCATCTCTAGTGACTAATGATTGCCCCCCTTTCGGAAGTATCTTTTTGAGCCATTGAATTGGCACTATGATGAGAGTTAGTAAAATCGTAGTATAATGCAAAACATATCCAGCAGATGGTGCTAATTGCTTCCAATATGCAGTTCCCAAGGTTTTAGGAATAATTTCTGATAAGAATAATACTGCTAAGGTTAAAATTACTGAAGCCAAAGTAAGAGCTTCCTCTCCATACAATTTTTGAACCTCAGAACCAACTCCAGCAGCACCCATTGTGTGAGCAATAGTGTTCAATGTTAGAATTGCAGTTAATGGTTTTACAGCATCATCATCTTTCAAAGTGGCCCAAATTTTACCATTCCTAGTACCTTCTTTTTCCATTACCGCTATATGTGTATGAGGTATAGAGAGGACTATTGCTTCTAAAATCGAACAAAGAAATGAAACACCAAGTGCAAGTGTTACATAGAAAATTAACAACGTATAATCCATGAATTTTCGACGGCCCCTAGACGATGCGCTAATCAATGCGTAGTGATTCTAGTTATTCAAAATGACGCTTAAAACTTACAATATAGTGAAACTCAATAAATAAGTCACTCACAGGTCAATTTGAGGAGATGCTTTGGTTCAGAATAGTGAACATGTACTAATCTGTGTAGCATGGCCATATGCAAACGGCCCTCT